>JAFGHB010000078.1 GCA_016930255.1 Methanomicrobia archaeon
AATCACCGATGAGGCTACCACGTCTCCCATACTGTCCGAGGGGAGGGGGGGATTTGGGAGGAGTTATACTTTATACACCACAAGAAAGAAGGAATTCCTATGCATGTCGTTCCAGAAGGAACGCCAGGAGCGATGGTTGTAGGAATAAGAAAGGTAAAAGAGCTAAGTTACTATACGATGGGAAGAGATCAATTAGCTCAAGCTGTAAAATTGTCAAAAAGAAAAACAGATGCTTTAATTTGGTACTTGAAGCTGAAAGATAATGAAACTTATTGCAAGGAAATCCCCATTGGTAAATCCAAGTACTACAAATATTCACGAGAAGCAATAAGAGCGATTAAAGACACACTTAAAGAGACGTCTTTGGATGAAATCTGGAAACGATATCTAGAAAGGAATAAAATATGATCCCAGTAACGCTTTCTGAGGACATCCTTGCCGAACAGCCGGCCCTCGAATGGTTCCGTGAGCTTGGTTACGAGGTAGCTTTTGGCCCGGACATCAGCCCTGGCGGGCTTTTTCCAGAACGAGATTCGTATAGCGAGGTCGTTCTCACAAGAAGGCTACGTAAAGCCCTAGAGCGATTAAATCCGCAACTACCCGATGATGCCGTTGAGGATGCGCTGCACCAGCTCCTCACGCTTGATTCACCCAATATATGCGTCAATAATCACCGCTTCCATCTGATGGCGGTCAACGGCATTAAAGTTGAAGTGACCACACCGGATGGAGAGCGTCGTGGAGAGCTCGCTCGGGTCTTCGATTTCGATGATTCCGATAATAACGATCTCTTTGTGGCTAATCAGTTTACGGTGGTTGACGGTGAGCACAACCGCCGTCCAGATGTGGTGATTTTTGTTAATGGCCTGCCAATAGCAAACATCGAAGTAAAAAATCCAGTAGGCTATGAGCGGGCAAAGGAAGCGTTTACCAAGAACATAAGAGTCTACAAGAACGAAATACCGCAGCTCTACCAGTACAACGAGATTCTCGTCGCCAGCGACGTTAATGAGGCACGGCACGGGACACTTACCGCTGATTGGGACTGGTACACGCCTTGGCGCGTTATTGAAGAAGGTGTGGAACCGCCCGATGACATGCCCGAACTGGAAGTCATGATAAAAGGCATGTTCGAGAAATCACGTTTGTTGGACATCATTCAAAATTTTATCCTCTTCGAAACGTACCGCGATTCCATCGTTAAGAAAATGGCGATGTACCATCAATACCATGGCGTCAATCGCGCGATACAAGAGACATTGCGAGCAACAAGAGAGAAAGGCGATCGCAAAATCGGCGTGATCTGGCACACGCAAGGCAGCGGGAAATCGCTTTCCATGGTCTTCTTCACCGCCAAAATCATTAAACATCCTGCACTTAAAAATCCCACTATTCTCGTTTTGACCGATCGGAACGATCTGGATAATCAGATATATAAAGATAATTTTTCCAAAGCGATGGATTTGATTCCCTATCCGAAACAAGCCGAGACAATTGAGGATCTCAAACAGAAACTCACCATTCCAGCGGGTGGCATTATCTTCACCACGATCCAGAAATTCCAGACCAAAAACGGCTCGAAATACCCGTTGCTCTCTGAGCGAACGAACATTATCGTCATGGCGGATGAGGCGCACCGCTCGCAATACCGTTTACTCGCCGGGAACGTTCGGGATGCACTTCCTCACGCGTCATTTATCGGCTTTACCGGCACGCCCATCGAGCTGGAAGATCGCTCAACCCGGGTTACGTTCGGAAATTATATCAGCGTGTATATGATGCGGCAATCACGAGAAGACGGCAACACGGTTCCGATCTACTATGAAGGACGGCTGGCTAAAGTCCGTCTCACCAACGAATTCATTGACGAAGAATTTGAGGATGTCACCGAAGGCGAGGAAGAACTCATCAAAGAGAAGTTGAAGAGCAAATGGGCACGTCTTGAAGCAGTCGTCGGTACTGAAGCCCGGCTGAAACAGATTGCCCAGGATATTGTGGAGCATTTCAATCAGCGTGAACTCGAAGGCAAAGCGATGATCGTCTGCATGAGCCGACGTATCGCCGTCAAGATGTATGAATTACTTGGACAAATAATAGCGGCGCCTGAGAGCGCTGTGGTGATTACCAGACCGGAAGATTTCGGGTTGCCGCGGATGACGAAACAGGAACAGGAGGATATCAAAGCACGATTCAAAGATCCGAAAGACCCGCTAAAGTTTGTCATTGTCCGCGATATGTGGCTGACCGGCTTTGACGCGCCTTGTCTCCACACAATGTACGTGGATAAGCCCATGCGCGATCACAACCTCATGCAAGCCATTGCGCGTGTGAATCGCGTCTTCAAAGATAAACCTGGTGGTCTCATCGTGGATTACATTGGTATCGCCGATGACCTCAAGAAGTCACTTAGAGTCTACAGCGATGAAGTACGGACTGATTCTATGATCTCAATTGACGATGCTATTGCTGTTTTACACGAGAAATACGACATTGTGTGCTCGTTCTTTCACGGCATCGAGTATGCAAACTGGCGGCGGTTAGTGCCCGTAGAGTTAACCCATCTCATGCAACGAGCTCACAATGCGGTGACCACGGACGAAGAAACAAAAGACAGCTTCTTACGGCAGAGCTCCGCCCTATCAAAGGCTTTTGCGCTCGTCAGCCCCAATAAGGAGGCAACTGCTATTCGCGATGACGTGCTCTTCTTCCAGAGTGTTCGGAGAAGCATACGGAAATACACGCCTTCTGTAAGGGACGCATCAGAAGATGTCGAGACAGCAATCAAACAACTCGTTTCTGAAGGTGTCTCCTCCGATGAAGTCGTGGACATATTTGGATTCCGGGAAAGCGACCGCCCGGAAATTTCCATTCTCAGCGATGAGTTCCTGAACGACATCCAGAAGATCGAGTACAAGAACTTACAGGTCGAAGTGCTCAAGAAACTCCTCAATGATGAGATAACCGGGAAGATGAAGAAGAATGTCGTGACCTATCGCTCGTTTAAGGATATGCTGGAAAAAACAATTGCCAGGTATCAAACTCGCGCGATAGAATCTGCCGAGGTTATTGAGCGTTTGGTAGATATGGCACGAGAACTACGAACCGTGGAACATCGCGGTGAAAAACTCGGGTTATCCGATGAAGAGATCGCTTTTTATGATGCGGTGGCCCAAGGACGAGAATACATTGAAACCCATGAGCAGCTCTTAGAGTTAGCCAAAAAACTCGTCGTCACGATAAAACGCAATTTGAGCATCGACTGGACGGATCAGGAGAATGTTAAAAGCAAAATACGCGCGAGTGTCAGGAGATTGCTCAAGCGAGAAGGATTCACGCCAGAAGTATATGAACCGATAGTGGGCATTATAATGGAGCAAGCAATTAGTCTCTATCAGGATTACGTACCACTTACCGCCGAGGTACCCGTTTCAGCGGGGGTATGGTAAGGTGAAACGAATCAAAGAACTACCTGATTTTGACCGCCCACGAGAAAAACTCATCAGAAAAGGCTCGGAGGCTCTTTCTGATATTGAACTGATCGCGATTATTATAGGCAAGGGGGTTCCGGGAAAAGACGCGTTTCAGATAGCAAAGGATATCTCTAAGATGCTGGAACGTGATCTTGCCTACCTAAACTATGAAAAACTTCAAGCTATAGAGGGTGTGGGCTCAGCCAAAGCATGTCAACTCCTGGCAAGCTTCGAACTTGCACGGCGATACCTCATAAAAGAAGAAGTAAAGATTACATCGCCGACCGATGTTCTCCCGCTTGTAGCCAATATAACGGATAAGAAACAGGAATATTTTATTTGCATTTCTTTAAACGGAGCGGGTGAGGTCGTTGGCAACAGGATAATAACTGTGGGTTTAGTTGATCACAGTCTTGTTCATCCACGAGAAGTTTTCGCCGACGCGATAACGGATCGGGCAGCATCTGTTATCCTCGTGCATAATCATCCGTCCGGTATTTTGGAGCCCAGCAATCAAGATATTCTCATGACAAAACAACTCGTTGAGGCTGGATCGGTTTTGGGTATTAAGGTTTTGGATCATCTCATTATTTCAAAGAAAGGATATTTGAGT
This sequence comes from Methanomicrobia archaeon, assembly GCA_016930255.1. Classification (NCBI taxonomy): domain Archaea; kingdom Methanobacteriati; phylum Methanobacteriota; class Methanomicrobia; species Methanomicrobia archaeon. The sequence goes on from JAFGHB010000078.1 coordinate 4,084, forward strand.
ATGAAAGATGAGGGGTTACTATGAGTAGAATCTAAAGTTTGGGCGAAAAATGATAATGGTGGTATAATTCGAAAGAAGATGAGGGGGGAAAAATGACCTACTGGCTTTGTATCACGGATGAAAAGAATTGGAGAGAATTACATGAACACGAGTAGTATTCAGAATCGAGAAGCGAAAATTGCAGGTATCATTCGAGAGTATTCGAAATGGGATGTTGATCGTGACTGGCTTTTTGCTGAAAACAGAAGCAAATCCAACATTTTCCGGGAATCATTTCACAAAATCAATGATTATTTAAAGGACGAGGATTTAGCCCTCTGGTATCTGGCCTTTAGTCAGAGCTTTGGAAGAAAAACAGAGGTCATGCATAGAAAGATGGCCGACTTGTGCACTGCTGCAGACTTACCACTGATTACTTTTGAAACGGATTTTCCACGAGGATGTCCTTATTTAGAGCGAAAAGATATGGTGATGAAGGATATCTTGGCCATCGACTTTAGCAAACAAACCGAAGAGATAGTTGAAGATATTAAGGAGAGGTACCGATCTGAGAAGTTTTATCATGGTGGTAAATGGTGCAGAAACGAGACGTTCGAGAATTGCCCATTCAGAAATGACTGCCCGATATGTGCGTGGGAAAAGCTGATGTATGATTTTCACTTTCCCTATCGGAAGCAGAAGAGGTTCTTCTATTATGACTCGCTCTGTATCCTGAACAACTCTACAATCTCGAGTTTCGGCGACCTCTTCTCAAAGTTGAATTCTCAAATTACGGATCCGACAAAAAGAATAATCGTTATTAAAACTATCTTAGAAGGAATAAGAGGGATCACCACGAAAACACTGCTATTCCTCCAGATGGAGAATATTTACAGGAATAGGGATCTTGATTATTCAGAGTTGATTTTTGTGGATCTGCATGCTATTAGGGTAGCAAAACACGTGCGATTCCCCTATTATGAGGACTATGATCTGGTAACGGCTATCAAAAAATTTTGCGAAAAATATAATCTCACCGCTAGACAGACTGATCTCGCGCTCTGGGAAATGGGTTTTTTATGCACCGACGCAGGTTGTCTTCGTGACAATGCGAAATTATTTGTATTTAACTGGAATAACGTTCCCGGGAGCGACAGCGATCAGTTAATAAAGTTCCTTATTGATGAGTGCAATATTTATTGGGCTGAGGGCGCTGAAATTAACAAAATCGATGACAACAGAATCATCCAAATTCGTAAGGACGAAAACATAGCTCGGATAACGCTTGATGAGCCGGAGGGAAAAGCTCGGTTAAGTGTCAATAATGATAAAATGCTGGATCTGATAGTTAAAAATGAGACAGAACAGCTTAATGTATATAGACGGTGTATCTTTTATGATATTTGTACTAAAAGAAAAGAATTGACAGGGGTCGAAGAGAAAGAATGACCTACTGGCTCTGCATCACGAATGAAGCGAACTGGCAGGTGGTGAAACAGAGGAATGTGTGGGGTGTTGCGGAACGGCACCGGAACACGATCGCGAAGGTGACGCCGGGCGATACGCTGGTGATGTACCTCAAGCAGGAGAAAATTGGTGATGAAATTAGAGAATCGAGGATCGCAGGCGTGTTCACGGCAGCTTCTGCTGTCTACACCGATAAGAGTAAGATATTTAGCACACCAAAGGGCATGGGCAACGAACCGTTTCCGTTGCGGGTAAAGCTCAAGCCTGTTGACATCTTCAAGAAGCCTGTGGCGTTCAAGCCGTTGATCCCCCGGTTACAGTTCATAACGAACAAGAAGAAATGGAGCGGGCATTTGATGGGGAAGGCGATGCGCCAAATCTCAGAAGAGGATTTTGAGGTGATGGTGGGATAAAAGAATTAAAAACGGAGGTGATATACTGTGGATGAGAAAAATAGTATGATCGGGAAAATTGAAAAGGTTCCTCTCCGAAAAATATGGAAACATGAGGCATATGATTTTACAAGATGGCTACAAGATAATATCGATGTTTTGAACGGCGTTATAGGCAT
>JAFGHB010000079.1 GCA_016930255.1 Methanomicrobia archaeon
AATCCTCCTTTACAGAAAAAGAAAGAAAAGAGGACTCATAAAAACGAATACATCGATGTGTAACCTTTTTTGGTTTACTTAACATATCCTTAATTAATTCTGATACATATTAAAATTTCGTCCGATCGTATCTTTATTCCCCTATCCTCCTAGAGCAAGTCTACCCACTCATCAGTAACAACCGGGGGCGGCGGGCGGATCCAACGCCCACAACCAGATGGATCTCGGAAAACCAACTTTTATATCCTTCCATGCAGCCTATAAATTAGGTTTTATCTGATCTGCGTTCTCACTTATGTTATTCTTTTTTCTTTTGACCGCTTTCAGATACATAGAGCACAAACCACCCATGCACGAGATCCGCACAATACTGGCACTCGGATTTTCCGTCCGGCACATTGTCTGCTCAGGCAATCGAGCGGGCTACGAGATGTACGCCGCAGATGCCTTCGGCGACGTTGATACGAGACGCTGTGCCCGCGAATATTATCCGTTAGACCCGTTCCAGCTTCACGATGGACTCAAAGACCTTAAAGAAGTGATACGTCATGTCGATGGCGTGATCATAGGATCAGGCTTCGAGAGCGCGGATTTCAGCTTCTTGCACGAAGAGGATCAGGCGAAGATTTTGGGGAATGCACCGGCGAAGACGAACGAGATATCGAATAAGGCGTGGTTCGCAGCGCGATTAGACGAGTTAAGCATTCCGCACCCCTGTACGTACACCGGTAGCGCGTTAGCAGAACTGGTAGAAGCGGGGAAGCGCATACCGCTCCGTTATCCCGTCGTGGCGAAGCCCGCTTATGGCGGTGGCGGAACGGCGAATTTCATTTGTAAAAACGAACAGGAGCTGATTCGCGGGATTAAGGAACTGCCGGACTTTATATATCAGGACTTTATTAAGGGGCAGCACGCTTCGGTTTCTGTTCTGCTGTCAAAACGAGCGGCCGTTGCGATAAGTGTGAACGAGCAGTTGCTCGGTTTGGATACGCTCTCGGCGCCCGGGCCTTTTGTGTATTGCGGGAACATCGCGCCGTTTGTCACTCAATTCGCGGATCGGCTCTGTGAGCTTGCCGAGGATTTAACGCGTGAATTGGGCTTGATAGGCTCGAACGGTGTGGATTTCGTCGTTACTGATAAGGGGCCGGTCGTTATAGAAGTGAATGCGCGGCTGCAAGGGAGCCTGGACGCGGTGGAGCTCTCTACTGGGTTGAATATGGCAGATGCGCACGTGAATGCGGTAAGAGGCGCGTTACCGGAGCGAGTGCCACCGAAACGATACGCGGTGAAGGCGATCGTGTTCGCTCAGCACGAAGGGGTTGTAACGAGCTATTTGAGTTTAGAAGGAGAAGGAGGAATTGTGGATATTCCGGAGAAGGGAAGAATCATGAAGCAAGGAGAGCCGGTAGCCACCGCGATCGGCGTGGGTGACACCAGAGCGAATGCGTGCGCTAACGCGATGCGAAACGTCGAACATATAAAGCAGGGGTTCGATAGCGTTCATCCCCGCCCTGAGAGTCGTCGTGTTAACGTGACATAACCTTTAACGTATCAGACCTGTTATCTCTTCTATACTATGCACTGGACGTACGCGAAGGCGGGCGTGGACATCAAAGAGGAACACGGTGTGGTGAAAGCACTCTCGAACGTAATAAAACATCAAACGGATTTACGAGGTTTTTCCGGACTGTGTGAACTTCCGTTTGATCCGCATCACCTCTTAGCGATCTCGACCGACGGCGTCGGCTCGAAGGTGCTCATTGCCGCAGCACTTGACAAGTGGGATACCATCGGTATCGACTGCATTGCGATGAACGTGAACGACATTTACTGCGTGGGCGCAACGCCGCTCGCGTTTGTCGATTATCTCGCGATGGAGCGCCCCGATGCGCGAATTGCCGCGGAAGTCGGTAAGGGTCTGGAAGCGGGCGCAGAGATCTCTAATATGTATATCGTAAGCGGTGAAACGGCGATTCTGCCTGAAGTGGTCAACGATTTAGACCTCTCGGGAACCTGCGTCGGCTACGTCCGAAAAGACCGTATAATACGGGGCGACGAGATAGAAGTCGGCGATCTCGTTCTGGGCATGAAGAGTTCGGGCGTACACAGTAACGGGCTAACGCTGGCACGTAAAGTAGTGGAGGACGCGGGATTCAAGTACACCGATCCGTTCCCACCGGATCCTGCGAAAAGCATTGGCGAAGAGCTGCTCACGCCAACCCGGATCTACACGGAGGTTCTGGAGCTTTTGCAGCACTGTGACATGCACGGACTGGCGCATATTACCGGCAGCGGGTTCTTGAAACTCGGCAGGATCACCGATCTCGGCTTCGATATCTACGACCCCTACGAGCCCAATGAGATCTTCTCGTTCCTTCAGGAGCAGGGCAACGTTACGGACGAAGAGATGTACAAGACGTTTAATATGGGCATGGGCTTCGCCGTGGTCATTCCGAAGAGCGAGGAAAAGGAAGTGGTTCGTATAACCGGGGGTAAGATCGTAGGTGAGGTCGTGGCAAAGGAAAAAGGGATGAAAGTTGGTGACGTGAGGGTCGTATAATAATAAATTCAAAACTCTTTGTAGTTAGATGGTTTGTAGGTCAAGCCTTTAAAAACGGTTCGATCCAAACATCTGAGTTTTTTTGATTATAGTCAAAACCCAAACAATTCATACTTAACACCCTCGCCTAGAAACCGCTCGATCCAGCCATGTGCGAAACTAAGCCGGGATGAAAATTCCTCAAAA
>JAFGHB010000080.1 GCA_016930255.1 Methanomicrobia archaeon
ATCCCGGCTTAGTTTCGCACATGGCTGGATCGAGCGGTTTCTAGGCGAGGGTGTTAAGTATGAATTGTTTGGTTTTTGACTATAAATTAATAGGTAATCTCGTCCCTCAGCAAGGCGTACTCCTTCTGCGAGAGGTTAGGAACTATTCAATTCCGCAGCTTCCACCTTCGGATCGTAAACTGCTGCCCGCGCCTCAGGATGCGGAGAAACCTAAGAATCTAGGAAAACGTGCACTGGCTGTACTCAGACGGATAGCTTGGCGGACGATTTGTGATCCTGAGAGTACCATCTATAAGGCTTGGTCTAAGAAAATCCCCCAAGTGTACAACGAGCATATTTCGCGACAGCTACCACGTTCGCGAACTGGAAGATCGGAATTCCTTTACTAGTAAGCGGTGTCGTTGCGATTGTCATAAAGTACTCAGCACATGAGTTCTGTGAATGGGCCAAGCCAAGGGGTCTGATGATTCCATTGAGCGAAAAGGAAAGTGAACAATCGACTGGCGAGGTTTATTGAACCGCCGCGCGGTCTAAGTAACTTTCAGCTCAACAACTCATTAGAATTTTATAGGGGGTTGTTTTTACACTACTTATAAAACCCAATCCTCACCTCATCCACATCCAGCCCCTTCCACGTTACCGAGATACGTCAGGACCTCGTCTGCGTTCGGTAACCCTGCTTTTCGATGATCTCACGCGTCTTTCAGTACTTTTCGAGACCGCCCAAACCCACCCGCGGTTCGAACCAGAAGACGTTTATAACTCCAAACTAAAAGATACAGGTACTTGGTACGCTCCCGCTTAATTGAGCTGAGCGAAATGAATAATTAGAGGGTGATGAAACGATGACTTTGGAGAAGAAGATCGCGGCGGTTTTTGCGATGAGTGACGAGGTCTGGGCGCGGCATGCAAACCCCTGGAGCGGCCTGACACGGTTCACCGTTTTACCACTGCTCATTGCAGCGTTCTGGAGCCGCGTCTGGTTGGGTTGGTGGGCACTCATTCTTGTTGGTCTCGCACTACTCTGGACCTGGCTGAATCCCCGCCTCTTCCGCAAACCCGCGTCAACCAGGCACTGGATCTCAAAAGGGGTACTGGGCGAACGGGTATGGTCCAACCGGGCTGAGATACCGGTGCCGGCGCATCACCGTCGTGCGCCGAATATCTTGAGCGCAATCTCCGGGGTCGGTGGTATCTTTGTCATCTGGGGCGTTGCGACACTTGCGATCTGGCCAACGGTGTTCGGCGTTGCCCTCATCTATCTCGGCAAGCTGTGGTTCATTGACCGGATGGTCTGGTTGTACGAGGACATGAAGGATGCAACCGAGGAATACGCACGCTGGTTCTACTAAATTAAATTGGATAAGGTAAGTGAGCTGCACCACCCACCCACGCACTCATCGAACCCCAATCCTCGCCTCATTCACGTCCAACCCTTTCCACGTTACGATGAAGCCTAAGTAAGCTAATATTTCGTCTGCGTTCGGTAACCCTGCTTTTTTGATAGTTTCGCGGGCCACCACGTACTTCTCGACATCTTGCAGTCTCCCATTGAGTTCTTTGAGTACGTTCTTGTTGACAATGACCTCTTTAAAGACCACGTACTCCGGATCGTTCACGCACTTCTTAACAGCGTCCTGACTCATTCCGCATTTTTGTGCGAGATCTCTAATGGGGATGATATCACCTTCAAGCGCTATTTTCTGGTCTTTCAGGGTTTCCACCTGCTTCGTTACCGCTTCCTGCTCTAGTGTTGTTAGATACCGGACAACGTCACCAACCGGCACCTTCTTCTTGAACTGTATAACGGGTTGATCGAGCCCGAACCCAAACGGCTCGGCGTTGAAGCAGGCTAAGCTCTTATCGATGGCCACGAGCATCGTAAACGGCAACGAGCTAAGCTTCGCCACTTTCCGTTTGATATACGAATCAGTCCAGAACCCGACGATCTCGAAGTAGGTCTCCAGCTCCAACTCTTTATGCTGGAACTTGAAATCAGGAATGAAGACGCCGCGCTTTGTAACAATAACCTCCGGCTCTCTGATGAGGTCCCACCTTTGAGCAACGGGTAGCGCAACGAACTCGTTATAGAATTTCTGTTCGACGCTGCTGTCGAAGGTTGTCGGTGCAGATTCAGGTTCAGGTTCGGCGCTCATCAATAACGGTTTATCGCGGCTGTCCATGATGAAATGGTAGATCCGTGGCATGTTATCCCTTCGAACAACGAGCTCCGCGTCGAGTGTCCACGATTCACTTTTGACTATCGCGGGTAACAGTTTCGCCAAAGCGGTGCCGTACCGCTCGCTCAATTTTAAAAGCGAAGAAGCACCTTCGATTCGTATCTTGTTCCCATCCTCGGGCAGGTACATCAACCCGAAATATTTGATCGCCCTGAACAACTGGGGAGCTTTGCCCACGACCGTAAGGGTCATGCCCGTGGCCTTGAACAGCAGCGTTTGCGCAAGGGAGAGATTGTACCGTTTCAAAAGCTCTTCCGGCGATAGCGGTTCAAACTGCTCTAAAATAATTTCAGACTCCTGGTCTGCCCATAACGACTGCTCCAAATCGTCAACGGAGACGTTCAGGTCTTCGGCGACTTCAGCGATGACGGCGGCGCGTTCTACTTGTTTGGTTACTTTTACGTGACTGGCAGTCTCGAAGACGGCTCGTCGTGCTAAAGCAGGTTCGATGGTATACTGAGACTGAAAAGAGCAGCGGCGTTCCAGCAACGTACGCAAACCTCGAACGCGTTTGAACTGCAAGCCCTGCTCGAGCTCCTCTACAATGTCCGCGAGTTCGCTCTTCTTCTTATTAACGAACGTGCGGTAAACGTCGATGAGCTCCTGTGCTAACTCTAACTGCTCGGCATTCAATTCAAGGAACGCAGGATGGATCCGGTCCTTCTTCGTCCGCGTAACGAGCAGATCACTTGGGAGCATCTTTCCGCCTCCTCGCAATCCCGATCTCCGTCGTGCCTTTCGAGACGATCTCGTAGAGAACCGCGAGCTTGCCCTCCCGTTTCCGTAAGATCCGCCCTAACCTTTGCTTGTACTCGCGTTTGCTCCCGCTGCCGCTCAAAATCACCCCGACCGAAGCTTCGGGCACGTCAATACCCTCCTCCAGAACCTTCGAGGTTACTATAATCGAATACGTACCGGTCCGGAACCTGTCAAGGATCTCCGCGCGCTCCTCCTTCTGCGTGGTATGCGTGATCGCCGGTATCAAGAATTCCTTTGAGATCGCGTAGACCAGCGAATTGTGCTCGGTAAAGATAATCGTGCGTTCACCGAAATGCTCAGCCAGGATTTCGGACAGCGCCTCTAACTTCGAGTGCGAATTCAACGCTATACGTCTTGCTCGATTACGTGCCAATAGCGCCTCCCGCGCTTTTAAGTCGCGACCGGTCCGCATCACAAACCGCTGAAAATCTCGTGGTGATTTTAGAATGATTCTTTTTGTGGTCAGAAAATCGGTGAAGATTTTGTAATGGTGCTCGTACTCCGCCCTTTCCGCCTCGGTTAGGTCAGTAACGACTTTTCGCGTGGTGTATTCTGCCAGGTGTTTGCCGGTCAGTTTCTCCACACCGATTTCATAAATCTTACCGCCGACCAACCGTTCGAGCTCTTTATGACGGCCGTCCTCGCGCTCGTAGGTTGCGGTCAAGCCCAGCCGATACGGCGCAACGAACAGCTCTGCTATATTCATATAGCCCGGTGACGGGAGGTGGTGCACCTCATCGAAGATCAGAAAGAGGAACTTGTTGCCAAGCTCTTCCGCACGTAAATACGTGGTATCGTACGTCGCTACGGTTACAGGTTTGAGTACGTGCGCTTCACCGCTGTAGGTGCCGATTTCAATACCCAACTTAGCCTCGAGTTCACGCTGCCACTGCTTCACCAGCTCCAGCGTCGGCACGACCACCAGCGTCGGAACGTTCAGTGCTACAATTGCCTTCATGCCTATGACGGTTTTACCCGCACCAGTCGGTAAGACGAGAACCCCGTGCTTTGTTCGGAGCCATCGCTTCAATGCGTCCGTCTGGTAATCGTGCAGCTTTACCATCGTATCGATCAACTGTGGCATCGGCGGTAGATCCAGAGCGGCATCGGCGTACTCGATACGTGAAAGCTTCAAATACTCGATTAAATCCTTATAGAAGATCGGCAAGCATCGATAACAGCCTGACCGCGTATCCCACACGGTATGCGGCAGTTTGAAATTGCTCGTTACAACGAGTGTTCCTTTTTCGTAGTGTACGTGTATCATTTACGGTGACTGATTGTTAGGTAGAATTTAGAAGATAAAATGGTGAACTCTCCAGACGAGGCTCTTTAACGAGAGAGCATCATAACAGCGTATTCTCAATCGAGCGTCAGGTATATAACAACCGAAACCCCTATTTTTAAGTAAGTTATGGCTGCTAAAGGAAAATCGTTCTTTAATGCTGAGATCGAGACAATGGAGCGCGGAGATCTCGATGCACTTATCGAAGAACGCATCCGCTATACTGTCACGTACGCGAACGAACATTCGCCGTTTTACCGGAAGTGGTTCCGTGAGCATAGCATAAAGGTGTCTGAAATCCGCACGCACGAAGACCTCCGAGAACTACCGATCATATCGGGTCAGACGATCCGGGCGCATCAGCCTCCTGAAACCGCAGATTTTGAATTCCAGAGTGTTAACTGGAAAGAGGTATTCACACTCCACGAGACGAGCGGCACGAGCGGGACGCCAAAAGCCTTCTTCTTGACGTGGGAGGACTGGCAGCGCTACGCTGAGAAGTACGCACGAATCTTCACGTCACAGGGCTTCGGACCCGGTGACCGCGTCGTAGTCTGTGCCTCCTACGGGATGAATGTGGGCGCGAACACGATGACGCTCGCGGCGCAACAGATCGGTATGACGATAATCCCTGAAGGGAAATGTACGTTCCCTATTCGCGTAATCAGATCGTATAAACCGACCGGACTGGTAGGCAGCGTCTTCAAACTCTTGCACCTTGCCCGACGGATGGCTGCTGAGAACCTGCCACCACCTGAGTCAAGCGTTGAGCGTCTCGTGGTCGGAGGCGAGAGCTTTGCCGATGAATCCCGGGCGTACCTTGCCGAACTCTGGGGCTGTGACGTTTATAACACGTACGGGAGTGCTGAAGGGACGATGTGTGGCGAGTGCACCAACCTGAGCGGTCTCCACGTGCCCGAAGACTTTGTGCATCTCGATGTTTATGATCCGGCGATGAAAAACTTCGTGCCAGACGGCGAGTGCGGCCGAATAGTGCTCACCACACTCCTGCCCGTGGGCGAGAAGTGCGGGACCCTTCTTCTTAACTACGACATGGAAGATACGACCGTTGTTCTCACGCGCGATCGGTGCCCCTGTGGCCGGACGCACATGAAGATCATGAATCCGCAGCGTGAAGCCGAGACGTTCTGGGTTGCCGAGACACCGTTCAACCGCGTGGACGTCGAGCGAGGCGTCTTCCAGCGTGAGAATATGGAGTACCTGACCGGCGAGTACGAGGCGTTCCTCTACGGTGGTGACGACGAAGGCGAGACGACGATGCGTGTGAGCGTGGAATGCCGTGATCCACAGGAGTGCGGCCAGCGAGTCGTCGAAGGAAACTTCCTCAAGGCGTTCTTCCAATACAAGCCGCGACTTGCCGAGGCGTATGCCGAGAATACGTTTAAGATCCTCTTCAATTTCGTCGGCTCTGGGAATCTGGAACTCTACCGCGTCAAGGGGCGCCCGAAACGGATTGTCGATCGGCGATAGTTTTGTGGGCATTCGATAAATGAGAGCCTTAGCTCTGTAAAATTTAAAATCGAATTAAAGCGGGAACGGTTAACAATCTGTACCAAGAAGTTTCTCTATTTCTTTTTTTGTGTTTTTTGGAACAATGGAGTATTCCGGTTTTGTGAGTTCTTCCCAGAGTTCTTCCCAGAGTTCTTCCTCTCGTTTTCTGATGGTTTGCATATCACCGTCACAAACGACAGAGATCAGGTCGTCCAAAAGTCTACCCGTCCAATATCGGTCCATGTAAATAGCTGCAGCGTAAACGAGCCACTCCCCGTGCCACCGGTGGAATCTTATCTGTGTCTTATCATCAGATTCCTTTGGTTTTAAAGGTCTCTTGGCACGGATTTTTTCTACAAATTTGGAGCAGTAACCCCAATCTTCAATAATTTGCGGGGCAATCATTGCAAGTACTATGTTTAGCGGAATTGCCCCTGCGAGAACCATCACACCAACCTGCTCCAAAGCCAAAGAAAGCTCGTAAGCGAAATCTCTCTCCCAAAAATCGGCATTCAAATTCAAGGTTACAGCTTGGAAGCGACTAATTGCATCTTTGTAGTTTTCTTCTTGTTGTAGTAATTCGTACTTTTTTTCGGTGGCGAAACGGGCGTCTTTTAACGTATGTAGCCATTCAAATTCTTGGGTTACGCGAGTGGGAAAACGTCTCTCAAGATACTCCTTACTCAAAAAGTCAGGAATATTTGCAATTTGCTCAGGAAGGGCAAGCTCAGATCGGAATTTTAGGGTTAAGCAAATTGCCACTACCGCCACCACCGTGCCCACCAAAGCCAAACCCAATGAGAGAACATCCACCCCATTAAGTGTCATAGCAACCTTAATTCTTTTTTGTCCAATATAAGCATTTTGTCATTATGTTAAGTAAACCAAAAAAGGTTACACATCGATGTATTCGTTTTTATGAGTCCTCTTTTCTTTCTTTTTCTGTAAAGGAGGATTA
>JAFGHB010000081.1 GCA_016930255.1 Methanomicrobia archaeon
ATCCCGGCTTAGTTTCGCACATGGCTGGATCGAGCGGTTTCTAGGCGAGGGTGTTAAGTATGAATTGTTTGGTTTTTGACTATAAATGGGGCTTATTCGTTCATACTGGGGTTGAGCGGAAGAACATCGATTACAAAATCAAATCAGAGATTCTGAAGAAGGTAATCGAATTCTTAGACAGCTTCAAATTCGTGCATAAGGAGCACTTAGAGAACGGCGATTCGATCGATCCGGAAATCCTGGGCTATATCTTCGAACGGGCAATGACCGCCACCGACAGAAAGGGAACCGGTGCGTATTACACGCCCAAGTTTGTAACGAAGTACATCTCGGAACATACGATCTATCCCTTCATTATCGACAAGACAAACGAGTATCTTAAGACCGAAAGGGGCTATAAAGAGGGCGATTTGCTCTCTGGCATTGAGAAGTTGTGCATTCTTGCAGAAACGACCTTGAACGCCGTTTGGAATAACGTTATCTTAAAAATCCGTGTGCTGGATAACGCCTGTGGCTCAGGTGCGTTCTTACTTGCCGCGGCGAATATCCTGTTTGAGTTGAACCGACGAATCGATGATAAATTGGGATTGGGTAACTTGGACATTGCGCTGAAGAAGTTAATTCTGAGAAATAACCTCTACGGCGTTGACATCAATCAAAACGGCATCGAGATCGCGAAATTGCGGCTCTGGCTGTGGCTTGTTGATTCCTACGAGCCAGAACGGGTGGAATCGTTACCGAATATCGACTACAACCTCAGGGGCGGGAACAGCTTGATAGGATATGTGGATGTAAGCGAGTTCAAGGGCGCGGAACTTACACTAGCGAATTGGCTCGGGGACGAAGAGAAGGCCACGCTGGCAAGTCTGCTAAAAGAACGGAACGATTTGATACAGGAGTACAAAAAGGCCGAGGGCGAGGAAGCCAAAGAGCTTCACGAATCGATACAGCGATTCGACGAGCAAATAAGCGCATTGCTTAACACAGATCTCTATCGGAAGTTCCGGGATAAGAAAATAGCGTTAACCCGAGAGGAATTTTTACGATTGAGCCCCTTTCATTGGGGTTTTGAATTCTATGAGGTCTTTGACCTGGAAAAGCCGAAAGAAGAGCGAGGGTTTGATGTCGTCATCGGCAATCCGCCGTACGTGAGGCAGGAGGCTCTCGGTGAACTGAAGACGTATTATCAAGATGCGTACAAGGTTTACCACGGCGTCGCTGATCTCTATGTTTATTTCATCGAACGAAGTCTTTCATCACTGAACGAAGACGGCATCTTTTCTTACATTGTCGCGAACAAATGGACGCGTGCCAACTATGGCAAGCCACTGCGACAGTGGCTAAAACGGCACTGTATTGAAGAGATTGTGGACTTTGGTGATTTGCCGGTATTTCAGGCAACTACCTATCCTTGCATCGTACGCATCTCAAACAAGCCACCGAAATCGACGTTTGCTGTGACAGAAATGGAAACACTCAGTTTTGCGAGCCTTGATGACTACATACAGGAGCACCACTTTGCGGTAAACCAGGAAGGATTAGACGATTCGGGCTGGTCGTAGTGGAGGAAAAGACGCAGGCGTTTCTGGAGAAAATACGGCATGTGGGTGTGCCGTTGGGTGACTATGTCAACGGGAAAATTTATCGTGGCGTCTTGACGGGCCTTAACGAAGCCTTTGTGATTGATAGGGCTACACGAGAGAAACTGATTGCAGAGGATCCGAAGAGCGAGAAATTGATTAAACCGTTTTTGGTCGGCAAAGATATCAAACGCTACCAACCGCCTGAAAACAAGCGGTATTTGATTTTTACTCGTCGGGGTGTGGACATCCAACGATATCCGGCAATAGAGCGGCATCTCCTTCAATTTAAAGAGCGGCTGATGCCGAAACCAAAAGACTGGAAAGGCGGAAAGTGGCCAGGACGAAAACCCGGCGATTACCCGTGGTATGAAACTCAGGATACCATTGCTTATTACGAAGAATTTGAAAAGCCGAAGATATGCTGGGGGAATTTATGCGATGAGCACCATTTACAATCGATTTTGAGAGTTACTATGTTAATGCACCCGGTTGTATCCTGAATTCTAGCGACAAATACCTTTTAGGTTGTATGAACTCAAAACTTCTCTGGAGGTTTCTCCAAGAAATTGCTGCTGGGAGACGAGGTGGTTTCATCGAGGCAAAGCCCTTTTATGTTGAACAACTCCCCATCCGCACAATTGATTTTGATAATCCAGTTGACAAATCCCTACACGACAGAATGGTCACGTTGGTGGAGCAGATGCTTGCGCTTCATGAACGACTTTCCAAAGTAACGATGGAATCAGAGAAAGCCGCGCTGCAACAGCAGATAGACGAAACGGACCAGCAAATAGACAATCTGGTTTACGAGCTGTACGGGCTGACGGATGAAGAAATCGCCATTGTCGAGGAAAAATAAAGATACGTAAGGCGATTTGGGTAGAAGTTGACGCAACGGTTGACGCAACGGTTGACGCAACGGTTGACGCAACGGTTGACGCAAGCGTCAACGCGCTCAGCCCGAAATCTTCTTCCACGCTATGATTTTTGTAGGTGTCACTTTCACGACCAGCTTGCCCTCTATCAACGCTGTTCCGCTTGCCGTACGCCTCGCTCGGCACGGTCCGCTTTTATCCTCGCTATTCGGTGAGGCAGCAAATCGGCTTCGACCATGCATCATGCTACCTACATGAAGTCTTCTCGTAGGGTCTCCGGAGAATGCGGGCTTAAATAGCGCGGCGGAATGTCCAGGATCGTGAATGCACCACTGCGCCCTTCCTTCTTCAGTTTATACGCTGCTCGCGCACAGGCGACCAGCACGCTAGCGGTGAACTCCGGATTGCTCTCCACTTGACACCGGTATTCGAGCACGTGCTTGTTACCCGCGCCAGTCACGCCGGAAGCAAACACAAAACCGCCGTGCGGGAGTTTCGTATGATTTTTCGCCATCTCATCCGCGCTGATGAAAACCACTTCAGTATCATATTCGTCATAGTAATGCGGCAACGTCACGATATCCTGCCGTATTTGTTCCTGATCCGCACGGGGCTCCGAGACTACATACACTAAACGTTTGTGCATCTCCCTTTTGGTGAATTCCGGCGATTCTCTGTCCCGCACTCGTTGCACCGCCGATTCTATCGGAATCGTATACGCTCGTGCATCAGAGACGCCCGTAACTCGCCTTGCTGCGTCTGAATGCCCCTGGCTCACGCCTCGGCCCCAGAAGGTGTACTGCTTGCCCTGCGGTAGAAACGCATCGCCGAGCACGCGCATGAGCGAGAAGATCCCGGGATCCCAGCCTGCGGAAAGTATAGCGACATGCCCGTGCTCCTGCGCGGTCGAATCCATCGTCTCAAAATAGCGCGGAATGTCCGCATGCGTGTCAAAACTGTCAACCGTCGTGAATCGTGCGGCAAACTGTGGACCTTGAACCGGTATGTCTTCCTTCGAGCCACCGCACAGCACTACCACGTCTATTTGCAGATCATCCGGCACCGGATCTTCATTCTGGAGTACAGGAACGTCTTTTAGCTCTTCTCTTACGCGTTCCGGCCTTCTGGTGAATACCGCGACCAGTTCCGTATCCGCATTCAGTTTAACCGCCGCTTCTACACCCCTGCCCACATTACCATAGCCTGTAATGGCGATATTGATCTTCTCCATGATGCGATCCCCCGGTTCTTTGTCTTACCTTCTAACACGTTCTGTAACCAAAACCAGAAAGCCCTGGGCGGGATTCGGACCCGCGATCTCCACCTTACCAAGGTGGCGCATTGGCCTGCTATGCTACCAAGGCCTGAGGATACCTCTCATATCTAAGTATAACGCCCGCCTTATATAAATCCCCGCTTTGACGCCGCCTTGCCGATCGCTCATGCACGTACGTGCTCGCACTAATTATACACGCGTAATTTCAGCCTATCTTGATTTAATACGCAGTAGCAATCCGTCGACTGAAACCGAAAATCCTTTTATAGTAAAAGCGCCTATACAGTTGTATGTGTAGATGCATATATATACATGCCGAGGCGGCTCTTAACCAACTAGGAGGTGATCGAGATGGAAGCTAAAGAAGAAAACGAAAAGAGATTCCGCAACTTGATAGAACGGATATCAAATGACAATTGGGAAGCGAACTTGGATAACTTCTTCGCCTACATGAAAGGAAACGAAATGTTGAAGGTATCTGATGAGCTTATCAGGAAGAGATACAAGCTCGATTGATACTACAACGCCAACACCAGATCCAACAGCAGAACCAACGCTTGAGAAGCTCGGTTTCAATACGTGACGTGTTCGCTACGCATGCGATGTGCAGTCGCAGACGTGGTGCGAAGAAGAGGGAAATGGAGAGCTCTCCCTTTTCCCTATTTTTTAGTTAACGTAGCATCTCGACTACGTAGTTCCGTGCCTCAATTCGAATTTTAGACACGCTCACACATCTAACTAAACACCCGCTTGTAGGTTCCCTGCCGATTGGTTAAGGTAATGTTGTGTATTGCCGTATTAGCAGATTTGGCGCTTCTCACTGCGTCGTTTTGCCCGTTCTCTCAGAATTATCCGTTAGAGCTTTTATATATATACAATGAAAGCGAATTAGGTGTAATCGATACATGAAAATCGGCATTTTAGGTCCCGAGGGGACGTTTACCGAAACCGCTGCATTTCTGTGGCTGAACCTGCGAAAAAAGGAGAATAGCGAGGATGCCGAGATTCACTATTACGAAACCATCTTTGATGTGGCCGATGGCGTAATGAATCGAGACATGGATTACGGCATTGTCCCGATAGAAAATTCTTTGGAGGGTTCTGTGGGAGAGACACTGGACGTGCTCGCGACCGAGAATAGCGAACGGGGAATGCACATTGTCGGTGAGGTGTTGGTGCCGATAAAACTGTGCTTACTGGCCAAAGGTTCGTTTGAGAACATACGGACGGTCGTCTCGCATCCTCATGCACTTGCCCAGTGTAAGCAGTTCATCCGGGAGCACGTGCGAGCCCGGGGCGTGAAGATAAAAGCGGTGGAAAGCACGGCACGAGCGGCGAAACTGGCACAGGAAATGGATGCGATAGGAGCTTTAGCGTCGGAAGACGCGGCGGCAAAATATAAGCTCCGTATCCTTGCAGAAAATACACAGGATAAGGAGAGCGTTACGCGATTCGTCGCTCTTGCCTCTTCTGCTCTCACAACGTCACCGACCGGAAAGGACAAGACCTCGCTCTTGCTCCATTTGAAGGACCGCCCGGGTGCGTTATACGGCGTCCTGGGCGAATTCGCGCAGCGCGGGATTAACCTCACGAAGATCGAGTCCAGACCGTCCAAGCGTGCTTTAGGCGATTACATGTTTCACATCGATTGTGAAGGCCACGTGGATGAGGAAGCGATAAAGGTCGTGTTAAAAGCTGTTGAAGAGCGAGTGGTCATGGTGAAAATCCTGGGGTCGTATCCAATCGCGGAGTGGGTAAAGTGAGTGAAAGAGAGATGAAAATCGTAGTAACGGGTGGAGCGGGCTTTATAGGCTCGCATGTGGTTGATCGATCAGTAGAAATAGAAGTGGAAGAGAACCATGAGGTAGTGGTCCTGGATAACTTGAGCTCAGGGAATGAGGAGTACATAGCTCCGCACTTCGGTGACGAGCGGTTCCAGTTTCACAAGGTTGACCTCTTGTATGATGATATGACCGACTTTTTTGACGGCGCTGATGAGGTCTGGCACCTGGCGGCGAACCCCGAGGTGCGTCTGGGTGCGGAGAATACACGAGTGCATCTGGAGCAAAACGTGATCGCAACGTATAACGTGTTAGAGGCAATGCGACTGAACGACGTGCGCCGGATACTCTTCACCTCGACCTCCACGGTCTACGGCGAGGCGGATCAGCTGCCGACGCCCGAAAGTTACCCTACCGTACCCATCTCGTTATATGGCGCGTCGAAACTCGCATCTGAAGCGTTCATCGCTTCGTACTGCCATACGTTCGAGATGCAGGCCTGGATCTACCGGTTCGCGAACGTTATCGGCGCGAGATCGACACACGGCGTCATCTACGATTTTATCACTAAGATACGGAGCAATCCGGCGGAGTTGGAGATCCTGGGCGATGGCACACAAACGAAATCGTATATTTATGTGACAGATTGCATAGAGGCGATGCGTGCGGGATTACAAGCGGTCGATAAGAGCAGCGTGCATATCTTCAACATCGGGACAAATGACATGACAAGTGTTACGAGAATTGCAGAACTCGTATCCGAAGCGATGCACGTGACACCGGAATTCAAGTTCACCGGTGGTAAACGGGGCTGGAAGGGTGATGTCCCCGTCATGCTGCTCGACGCCGCTAAACTGAACGGTTTTGGTTGGAAGCAGAAATACACATCTGAAGAGGCCGTGAAGAAGGCGATACAAGATTCGCTGGCCCGTATATAATAGCATCTAAGAGATTAGCGGATTTTTTAGTCCTTGAAAAAAAAGCAAAAGCGGAAAATAAAAGAAGAAAGGGGAAAAAATCCCCTCACCTTTTCTTTATTCCATTACCTTCTTTAACGGTCCAATGATTCTGGGATAGCCAACAGCCATCATGTGGCAGCCAGCCGCCGGAGTACCCTTCAGATACTCCAGGAAGTCAGTGAAGAACTCCACATTGACTCTGTCTACTTCCGCCTTCCGCTCTTCCTTATCCTTGATCTCCTTTGTCTTCTTCAGGTTTGCGAGGTAATCCGGTGGAACGTCAACGCCTGCCACGTACTTATCGAAGAAGTCCGCCGCGCCGAAACTCTTCGCAGGGAATATGCCCACCAAAATCGGAACGTCTACGGGACCCAATTCCGTGAAGAACTTGTCCAGAATCTCAGGGTAGTAAACGACCTGTGTTTGCAGGTATTCGACGCCAACATTGATCTTCCGCTTCACCTTGGCGACTTCGGACTTCAAATGCGCCGCTCCTGGTGCTGCCGCTCCGCCCACATGCAGTTTCGGTGGATCCTCGATCTCTTTGCCGCCCAGGTCTTTGCCCTCATCCACTATCTTCCGTATCATGTGTATCAGCGTGGTCGAGTCCAGATCGAATACCGGCTTTGTATCTGGTGAGTCACCTAGTGCTACGTGGTCACCCGCTAACGCCAGGATATTCTTTATCCCCAAGGTACCCGCACCGAGCACATCGGATAAAAGCGCCATTCTGTTTCGGTCAGAGCACCTGAGCTGGTATACGCACTCCATGCCCGTCTCCAACTCGATCTTATACGACGCTGCAAGGCTGCTCACGTACGCGAAACTCTGTGGGTTGTCCGTTACGTTACACGCGGTTACCAACCCGATCAGATCTCGCGCTGCAGCAATGGGCTCGTTGACATTCCCTGCCTTTTCGGGCTCTAACTCGCCGGTGAAAACGTATTTCCCCTCGGATAGTTCCTTCATCAACTGGCTGTAAATTTCTTCAGGCATTTTTCTCTCTCACTCTCCTCCTCTCTATTTCTCCTCTTCCTTCTCTGGCGGCTTAGCGAGCATCATTGACATGTACCCAGTGATGGTGTTGAAGTTCATCATAGCGCCCATCATATCCATCATACCCATAGGCTCTTCCAGCTCGAACAGTCGCGGTCGCTTGCATTTGCTCCATTCATGTGGAGCGCGCATCGCTATGAATTCGTCGAGTTCGCCGAGTTTCTCCATTCGCTTATAGATCTTGACCCAGGCGCAGTCCTTCTCAGGATCTATTTCACATTTATCATCTACCCGAACACCGCCGCAAGGACCGTTCATCAATCCTTTGCCGCACGCAGTCAACGGACAGATCCCAGCAGTTTTGCCTAATTCACACATACCGCATGATTGACAGGTCTCCTTGAACTTGAAAGGCCCTCCGCCTACAAGCCCTATTGCATCATTTGCCGGGATAACAGACTTCGCAAGGCCCATTTCGTCGTCTACATACTCGGTAACCACTTGTACACCGTCGCCACAACTCATCACCAAAATTGCATTGCAGTTCTCAACAGCACTCTTTTCTTTCTGCAGGAATATCGCACTCTTCTCAGTGTCACAGGCCTGCATACCCAACGGCATGCTGATCTTCGTGACCGTCTTCCCCGCGCTCTTAAGTTTCGCTGCCAGATCATCGACCGCTTTTTTGTCACCAGTATGATAGAAAGTAGCGCATCCGCCGCAACCCAAAAGTACTACGTTCTCCTTTCCTTCGAGGTACCCCAGAATTTCCTCTATTGGTTTTTGCTCTTGTGCTATCATCTTATCCTCCCTCTAATAATGCATATCCTGATGAGATGACATATAAACTTTTCTATTTTTAATTCACGTTCTTGATAACCCTACCCCCTCAGAAGCACATTAACGTGGTGAGAACTCCCGAAGCGTAAAGGTAATAAGAAAAGCACAGTAGTTCATAAAGAGGCGTGTTAATAATCGCTTTGATATAGGTGTTATCCTGAGGGGTGATGATCGCGATAATCGGAAGCGAGTGCGAGCCGAACACAACACCCTATCTGAATCCCGATCTTCAGTCAGCTTGACGTATCGCAGCATCAGTCATAATGTATTATCCGTGATGATTTTTGTATAGAAAGCCATATATACCATGAGTCCAGAATCATACATACATCGTAGTTAAATATCGAGAAGGTACAAGAAAAAGAAGACGTGACAGAGACTCTTGTTGATGCAATGAGGGGAAGGAGGGCTCTTTTAGGCGGATGCAACGCCTTATATAACCGGAGCTTATGGACAACGAGCAAAGAAAGACAATAAAAGTGAAAATGGACGCTGAAACCGGCGAGTTCTTCACCCAGGAACTGCCTGAGCTCATCTTGAGCAGTGCGGTTTTTGTGGGAATCCTAAAACTCGCAGAGTCGATCGTGGGGCCGGATAATGCTGCGGTGATCTTTTACGAAGCGGGCAAGAAGGTGGGCATTAATCGAGCAAAGTATTATAGAGATAAGTGGAAGCTGGACGGGAGTGCATTTGTCAGAGCGATGGAAGAGTTTTGTGCAGAACTCGGTTGGGGCACGTTCAGTGTGGATCTCGAAGCACTCGTCATTAAAGTCGAGAATTCATTCATAGCGAAGGAATATGGCGAATCTGAGGTTCCTGTCTGCCATTTCCTGCGTGGATGTTGCGCGGGCATGGGGGAGGTGTTAACGAACCGGGCGCTGGACGGTGAAGAGCGGAAATGCGAAGCGTGTGGCGATGATTACTGCGAATTCGTGCTCAGCCCGGTCGAATAAGTATTCATACTGTATTCATACTGTAATTAACGCATCCAAATCATCAAAGAACCGTATTAAGAGCTTGAGCACTTCATTATCCTCATTCAATCTGAACGTCCGTATTTGCTTGCCGAGCGTGTCCTCTTTCACGATGCCCAATTGTAAAAGCGGCTCGATGACGCGTGCGACACTGGAATGGGAAAGTCCAGTAGCCGCTGCAATGCCGGAGAGATACGTTATCGTCTCACGATTTCGTATCAGATACTCCAGAACGACAAGCTGCGCGTTCCTTCCGAAGATTTTCTCAAGTTCGTTCATTCGCTCAATCGTAGACTAAGAAGAAGTATATCAGATTCTGGGTATATAACGTTATTCGTTATTTTATACATTCAAATTTTGTGATAAAATCGAAAGCCTTAAATAGGGTGCCTGTCGATAATTGATCAAGTTTGCCTAAATAAGGCAAGTTGCTCAAAAAAGGAGAGGTATACTTAGAGAAGAAGGAGGAGAAGAGGAAAAAATGGGCCTTGAAGAGATAAACATAATATGGCTTGAAGGGCAAGACTGTGCTGGTGATACCATCACTATCAAGCAGGCAAGCAATCCCACGCTCATTGATGTGCTAACCGGAGCTATTCCAGGGCTTGGAGGGTTAAAACTTGCTTACCATCCCACCTTGATGTTCGAGTGGGGCGACGATGCGACGCAGATCCTCGTTGATGCTATGGAAGGTAAGTATGACCCCTTTGTACTGATCCTTGAGGGATCGATCCCGGATGAGTCAAAGGCAGGGGATGGCGTCTTCTGTGTCATCGGGGAGCACGATGGGAAATTACTCAAGCTGAGCGATGTGATTGATAGCCTCGCACAGCGGTGTGCAGCTGCGGTTGCGATTGGCACGTGTGCCGCGTATGGTGGAATCCCCAGCGGGAATCCGAACCCAACGGGAGCGCAGGGACTTCTGGACTACTTAGGGAAAGAGTGGACTGGCGGCTTGGGACTTCCAATCATCTGTATACCGGGTTGTCCACCACGACCTGATAACATAATACAGATCCTGGGTCAAGCGGTCCTCGCGGCGCGAGGATTGGCACCACTGCCGGAGCTTGACGAGTGGCACCGACCTGTAGCTTTCTACGGTTACACAATGCACGAACTCTGTCCGATCTGTGGATTCTACGCAGAGGGCACGGATGCACATGCGTTCGGGGATACCGGCTGTCTCGGTGCACTGGGCTGCAAGGGTATCATCACGAACTGCAACAATACGACGTGGGCAGACGGCTACGGCGGCTGTACGGGAACAGGAGTACCCTGTTTTGGCTGTACTCATCCCGATTTCCCGGATGCGCCAACGTCACCATTCTTCGCGAAAGCGCCTGCGATGCCATTTATCATTGAGAACATGAAAGGCATGCTTGCACACGCGGAGATGGGATTCGAGCGATTTAAGCCAGTACTCGAAGCGCTCCTACCGCTGGTACCGGAATTCATAGAGGATCTGGACAGGCAGATGGAAGAAGCGAAGGACAAAGGGAGGAAGATATAAAATGGGATTCTTAGATAAGCTAAAAGGCGGCGGCGCGAAAGAGGCGGCAGCAGCACCGGCAGCAGCACCGGCAGCAGCGCCCGGACCCGGCGGAAAGCGGGAGATAACGATTGAGCCGATAACGCGGATTGAGGGGCATTTGGGTGTTCATGCGACGTTAGACACCGGTGCTAAAAAGGTCACCGACGCATATGCTTACAGCCCGATGTTCAGAGGTTTTGAAATAATCCTGGTGGGAAGAGAGCCGTCCGAAGCGGTTATGATTACCCAGCGGGCTTGTGGCGTCTGTCCCGTACCTCATGGTTTCGCATCGGTAAACGCCGTTGATCAGGCATACGGGGTGACTCCACCGCCAATGGGTGTCGTTCTTAGAGATTTCGTTCATGGCGCAGAGCAGTTATATGATTCTGAAGTTGGTGTGCTGAACCTTGAAGGACCGGACTACAGCGAGGTAGCGGTGAAGAAGTTCAATCCCGATTGGTGGGGCGAGGCACAGAATACGAAGGCGGAACGGAGCGATGTTCACGGCTTTGCGACCGTCGCGGATATAATGACCGCATTGAACCCCCTGGCTGGCGAGCTGTATCTCAGGTCGCTTTTAGTCCAGAAAGCAGGACACAATATGGCTGCGATCTTTGGTGGAAAGCATCCGCACGTTCATTCCTTTGTTCCGGGCGGAATCGCGAAGATAAACCTCTCGGCATCGGACATTGAGTCGTACCTCACGTTACTCATGCGGCACGTTGCCTTTACGAAGGAGCTGGTAACCGCTACGGACGATCTTCTGAATTTCGTGCTGGCGCAGGGTTATGAGGACGTCGGAGCGCGGGATATCAATCTCCTCGCTGTTGGCAGTTACAACGATCCCGAAGCGTATTCCGCGGATTACGAAGGGATGACCGAGTTGGGACGTAAGCGAATGGTATCTCCAGGAGTGATGCTCAATGGCGAGGTGGTTACAACGGACCTCGTGGAGATCAATGCCGGCGTGCGAGAATTCATCGGCCGCGGCTGGTACTCGAGTGATTGGGCACAAGAAATCGAAACCGATCCTGCAGGGAATAAGATCGAGTACGAGCATCCGTGGAACAAGCGCACGCTTCCAGAGCCCGGCGAGTACGGCAAGTGGGGGTCCAAGTACACCTGGGTTACGTCGCCACGGTGGAAGAACTGGAAGGGCGATGGCAAGAACAATGTTCTCGAACTCGGTCCGCTTGCGCGAATGTGGGTGACCGCGAAGGTCGGCCTTGTGCCGGAATCCACGGGATCGAGCCTCAAGTTCGAACTGCCAGCAGCCGTAATACCTGGTTTCAAGTTTGCGGATAAGATGGAGTTCGAGTGGAAGATCCCGGCGAAGCCGAATACCGTAGAGAGAGTTAGAGCACGGGCATATTATAATGCCTATTCCGCATACTGCGTGACAAGTCTGGTGATGAAAGCGTTGGAACTCATGAAGGCGGGTAAAACTCAAGTCTGGACGCCATACGAGAAACCAAAAGAAGGCATCGGCTTTGGTGCAGTTGAAGCGATGCGTGGCTCGTGCCTGCACTGGTGCGTCATGAAGGATGGTGTCATTAGCAACTATCAATATCACGCGCCATCGACCTGGAACGCGTCGGGTAGGGATCCAGAAGAGCAGCCAGGAGCGTACGAACAGGCACTTATCCAGTCGCCGATCACGGAAGCGGGAGATCCTGCAGCATGGAAAGGCGTCGATATCGTCAGGACGATCCGAAGCTTCGATCCGTGCTTAGGCTGTGCAGTCGCCGTGCATATAGGCGACAAAGTAGTAAAGCACGAGCTGCTACCGTTCGCTACGCCGGAGTGAGTGAATACGCAGATAAGATAAGCACAAATTAGTAAGTATAGAAAAAAGGGTACCGCCCCTCTATCTTTCTTGGTTGAGATGGACGAGGCAGGTACTCTTCTAATTTTATTTTTAAAATGCTCTCTTCAGTTAACCTGTTCCTTCTCGGTTTTAATGAGAGAGCGCGAGAGGTTGCTCTGCTAAGAACGCTTTGATCCCAGCCTGCGTGCTCGCTCAGGTTGAGCGGTCTTGCCGTAATTCATCCAGAATGATATCGACCGCGCTACGGATCGCCGTTGCGACTTCCGGGCTCATTTCTTCGCCCAGCTGGGCGTCATGAACTTCGCAACCGACAACAACAATGGTGGGAGGAAGCGTGCCGATAGTCTTAGCGAAGCTGAGGAGCTCTTCTAACCGAGCTTCGTGGATGCTGATGTTGAACGGATTCGGACCTTCGGGCTTTAGTGCTTCCACCTCATCCGCTTTGATTTCCACGCGATAGATTGTGCCAAGCTTGCCACCAGTATTAACAGCGTCAGCAAAGATTATATGATCGTAGTCACCGAGGTCAGGTGCCAGAGTTATGCCGCAGAGTCCGACATCCAGCGCCTCCACGTTCTCGGGCAGCTCTCTCGTCAGTAGCTCTTCGATGACCCGGGGGCCGAAGCCGTCGTCACCCATATATTTGTTCCCGATACCAGCCACAAAAATTTGTGCCATCTTAATCAATACCCACAAACGCTTGGTATATATTACTTTAGCGGATTGTACTCACTGCGTGCGGAACGTTCCGCGACTCCGAGCGAAAGAGCGTTCATACAGCACACCAGGATAAAGATTGCTGTCGCACGGGGGATTTTAACGGATATTTAAATAGCAAGGCGTAACAAGTTAAGGTATACGATGAAAAACGTGACGTCAGATCTGCCAGATGTACAAGCAAGCAGTCCAGATATAAAGATCAACCTGACGAGAGTGGGTGTGACGAACGTGAAGAAGCTGGTAGAGGTCGCGCGAGCCGGAGGGAGGAGGCCTGTAGTGCTGATATCGGATTTTCATATGTTCGTGGACCTCCCGAGTGATATAAAAGGGGCGAACATGTCGAGGAACCTGGAAGCGATGTACGAAGTGCTGGACGAAGCGGTGAACTCGACGGTATACGATGTGGAGGACCTGTGCAGTGAAGTGGCAAAGCGTTTACTCGATCGTCACCCGTACGCCTCGACGGCAGAGGTGGGCATGACAAGCGAGTATGTGCTGATGAGAAAGACGCCGGTGATGCGGATCTCGTGCCAGGAGCCTGCGATAATATTCGCGGAGGCGATAGCGTATCGTACGCCGGAGCGCGAGAGCGGCATGCAGATAAAGAGGATAATAGGGGCTGAGATCGTGGGGATGACTGCCTGTCCGTGCGCGCAGGAACTCATGCGGGAACGAGCGGCGGACGAATTGAAGAAACGGGGGATGTCGGAAGAGGATATGAAGACGTTCCTGGACAGCATACCGCTGGCAACCCATAACCAACGCGGCAGGGGGATTATCTCGATAGAGGTGGAAGACGATTTCAGAATACCCCTCGATAGGATAATAGAGATAATAGAGCGGTCGATGAGCGCGAAGACGTACGAGATCTTGAAACGCCCGGACGAGGCACGCGTGGTGGAGATCGCGCATCAAAAGCCGATGTTCGTTGAAGATTGCGTCCGAGAGATGGCGAAGCGAGTGGTGGAGACGTTTGGCTACCTGCCGGACGATTCGGTGATTAATATAAAGCAGATAAACGAGGAGAGCATCCATCAGCACAATGCCGTTGCGGAACGCGTCGCTTCGATCGGTGATTTGCGGAAAGAGCTGAGCGAAGGTACGTACCGATAAAGCAGAAGTAAAATAAAAGCCGGGGTGGCCTAGTTGGTTAGGGCGCCAGACTCATAATCTGGAGGTCGCGGGTCCGAACCCCGCTCCCGGCACTCTTTCTTTTTTCAAGTTTACGCGCTTCGAGTGCGGTTATAGCTCTTTCACAAGCGCTTTGAGCTCGTTGATTCGCGCGTCTGTTTTCAGCCCGGTATCGGAGAACTGCGTTCGGCTGGCAGAGAAGCCGTTCGCTTGTAAAGTCTCAATAAGAGTGGTTAGAGAAGGCGGCGGGATTTTCAATGCCTTACTGAGCGCATGATGCTCGAAGAAGTAGGGAATGTCCCGCAGCTCGTGACTGCAGGTAGACACGATCTTCATCGCTTCTTTTTGCTTGCCCAGCTCTCGGTTGCCCAGTTCTTCATGCACCTGCTCGCAAAATTGTGTGTCTTTGATTGGATGGAGGTATAAGGGGCCGGCAACGCGCATTCTTTTACCGCAGAGTCCGCAGGTGTTGTTCATGCGCATGTCCAGCATATCTTCGTACGAGAACGCGAACCGATGCCCGCAGGAGAAGCAATGGGCGATGAACCCGAGCCGCTGCACGCTTTCGTCTGCTTTCTTCGCGCCTGCTTCTATCTGTATGAGGAGCCGAATGAAGTGCGCAGAGGCATAGGACAGTAACGGTTTGACAGCCTTATCGTATTTGCCAAACTCGCGTGTGACGGCACCCAGCAGAACGCGTGTGCCCATCTCCGCGTGGTATTCGGTATTCAGCGGACTCGCGCCGTAATTGCGCAGGCCACCGGTGTGCGCACCGCATAAGGGCGCGGTATCGGTCGCTGTTACCAACAGCAGCTTCGTTACCGATTGTGAGGCAGCGTCCAGAAACGGCACGGGCGAGCCAAACGGATCGATATCGACGAGATCGTAATGTTTTCGATGAAGGAGCACGTTGGCGTTTTCGTTATATGCGGTTGCTCGATCTTCTACGCCGTTCAAAGCTATGTTCTGCTTGCTGAACTCGAAAGCAGGCGTGCTGCGATCGTTTATGGTTACGTCTAAACAGCCAACCTCGTTCGCGACGCGCACGCCGCGTACGCCGGTGCCCGCAAGGGCGTCGAGGTATTTCAGCTTAGCAGGGTCACGAAAAGAAGCTGTAAAAACGGCGATACTGGCGATGTCGATGTCACGGCACAATTCCATCCGGGGATTGTAGAACATGGATTTGGTGAGGTGCTGGGCGGGTACGAGTATGCGGGTGGTGCCTTCGGTGAGTTCGGTGAACATGCTAAAAGGAGATAAGGAAAATGACTAATATAAGTTCGGCGAATGGTAATCGTAGGAAACAGAGCGATGCAGAAATATGCAATAGAGATTTTTTATAGCGACGAGGACGAGAGCTACATTGCGGTGGTTCCCGAGCTGCCCGGCTGCTCGGCGTTCGGCGAGACGGAAGGGGCGGCGTTGCGGGAGGTTAAAATCGCCATCGAGCTCTGGTTAGAAACCGCACAGAAGGAAGGGCGTGAGATACCGAAGCCGCGTGGGAAAGAATTCCTCAATGCGCTTTATGAAACTATCGTTCGCGCTCAACCGCCTCAAAAGGCGTGAAATGGTTCTCCGGACAGGTCAAAAGGACTTGGTGAGATGCTGCGCTGGCACGAGCATGCGGGTGGGTCCTTCGGCTGAGTTCGGTGAACACACACAAGCCAAAAAAACAGGAAAACTTTTTATGATACAGAGCAATAATATAAAAGGAAATGTTGAACGCAATGACACAAATCGACACGTTCGATGAGCTGAAGAAGCTTGCCGAGGAAAGCGAAAAATCGTCTTTGGGCGACTGCTCTCCACGAAAAGACCAAGAGTTTTACTTGTTTAGGGGCACGAAGGAATGCTATCCATTGCTGATGAGTTCTATCCAAGTGTATCTTTCCGTAACGAAAAAAGTCCCTTGTTGGAAAAACACCATCCAGAAGTACGAGCGAAATCTCGTGAATCGGTTTTTAAAGGAGATTGAGCCGTATCGAGAGCTTAATCTCCAGTATCACTGGTATTGCCCGCCCTGCCCAAGGACAGATACGTTCTGGTATCTATCCGTAATGCAGCACTTTGGCTGTCCAACACGACTATGCGATTTCACCGCGGATTTTTGGACTGCCGTATTCTTCGCTACCGTCAACGCAGAACCGGATAAAAATCCGTGCTTGTATAGGCTGAAGTGCTGTAACAACGACAAGTCCGGGAATAAACTGCCGAAAGATTGCAACGGGAAACCGTGGTCTAATAATGGTGAAAAATATGATGTGAATGAGCTGCTGGGTTACATCATACGCTATGAAGGGTTCACTACGCCTAGTCAAGATATCAAGGATCAAGATATCAAGGACCGGCTAATGTGTTTTTGTAAGAAGACAAAAAAGAGTCAAATGTACGGATGGGACACTCCATATTTCAAGAATGCGAGAATTCAGAAGCAGCGGGCCTTTTTCGTTTACGGCGTTGATGTCACGACTCCGCTGGAGGAGAGTATCGTTGGGCATAGTGGCACTGATTTTCAAAAATATCAGATCTCAGCAAACATTCTTCCAGATATCAAAAGCCACTTAGAAGAAATGGGCCTCATAGAGTGGAAGGTCTATCTTGATCTCGACAGGGTATTCAAAAAGTGGAAGAGTGAATAGTTTCCAACAAATCGCGGCACCGAACCGCTGCCACGCGCTTCGGTTTCCGATGCCCCAGGTTAATCGGAATCTGGATCAGCTGCCGACGCCTGTTTCCGGCGGCGGTCGGTGAGCTCTGCGTTATGCCAAAGCAACTATTCCAACGAGTTCGACACCTTTCTTGATAGATCTTTCACATGATTAGGGCAATCACAAAATCCCGTCGTCAAACGGGGACCACTCTTGATTTTATGTAACTCGCATTTATCACGCAGTCGCTTTGAATTATTGCCCCGCTAATTCCAATATCTTCACCCGTAAGTAAAAACGGAATCTTTATTCACTACTTAGCAGAATATAAGAGTAACTGTTCGGCACGACATGACTAACCTGAAAATAGTAGAGTTTGACGCGGCGTACGCAGACGATTTCAAGCGCTTGAACCTGGTCTGGCTGGAACGGTATTTCCAAATGGAGCCCATTGACCTCGAAGTGCTAAGCAACCCTGAAGAGGCGATTATCAAACCGGGCGGCAGGATCTTCTTTGCACTCCTTGATGGTGCGGTGGTGGGCACGTGCGCGCTTATTAAACATACGGAGGGCCTCTTCGAGCTCTCGAAGATGGCCGTTGCTGGCACACATCAGGGACAGGGCATCGGCACGCAACTCCTGGGTCATGCCATCGAGTGGGCACGTGCACGATCGATACGGAAACTTTTCGTGGAGACGAATACCGTACTGAAAAGCGCCGTGCGGCTCTATCAGCGGCTCGGATTCCGCACGACCGCATACGAGAGCTCGGACGCGCACTATGACAGAACCAATCTGAAACTGGAGCTCGAGCTGCAACAGTAGCGCAGGGGCATTCGCTTAAAGATCTGAGGCAATTATGCACGCTCGGCCAGGTAAATCTTTTTGAAGTATTTCCTCTGTTTTTTTGGTATCTCTATACAGAAGTAAAAAATTGGAAGAATTCCATCAATACGTATTAATAATATAAGAGTGAATGTTCGCTCATAGGGAAATGAGCTATGGCAAGAAAAGTACCCTCTGATATTTTGCCGAGATTGCGAGAATTGGAAGGCGAGCTGCGGACAGCCGTCGCCAAAGGTCACCCCGAGAGGGCAATCGAGTGTGCCACTGAGATACAGTTGCTCTTTGCCCCCGACCGGAAGCATCACCGTTTGCTCCAAGCAAAACTCTGGGCCTTTGAAGCGTGCCTCGACGACAACCGTCTCGGCTACGCTGAGGCAGGTTTCACGGGAATACGGAAACTCGCAGGAAAGAATACCCGTTTGTACTTGGAGGCTACAGCGTTCTTATCAATCTGCTTACTTCGACAGAAACAGCCGGAAAAGGCAAAACCTCTCATCCGTGAAGTCATTCAAAGCGCTAATACTATTCGCTCGGATCGCCGCAGGCGCCAGTTTCAGAAACGCTTCGTCGCAAGGATTGAAGAGGAGTGTATACTGTCTGAATTGATTGGATCTGGAGACGCAAGCTTGGATCCGAAGGAAATTCATGAAAGAGCAATACTCCTGCTACAGCAGAATAATGAAACAGAACTGATTATAGTGAGGTACTAAACTTTTAATACTTATCTTTCGTATCTTAGTTCATGTCTAAACCCGAACAGATCCCTATTCATCGATC
>JAFGHB010000082.1 GCA_016930255.1 Methanomicrobia archaeon
ATCGCCTAATCTCAATCGGCAATGTTTTATTACATATTTCTCCAGTGACGCTGCTGAGATTTGAAGATAGACTGATTTGAACCCAATAGGGCAACAAACTATTTTTCAGCTCATCACGCAAAGCCAGATTTACATCTCCTATGAATTTTAAGCATTTATTAACAACGCCAACATTTGAGTTTTTAAGTGCTTCTATTAATTTGCCTTTTTCATGGAGATTTGATAAAAATGATTCTGAAAATGCTTGGCTTGAAGTATTTGCTGAACAATAGCGTAAAAACCACATTATGGGTTGAGCCGTGGGAGAATCGAATTTATCGGCTAAAATATTCGAATCCAATTTTGAAAGAATTGATGGAATCCTTTTAGAGGGTAAAAATTGAAATAGGTTAGCAATTGTTGAAAAAGAAGCAGATTCGGAATTTGCCTGCTGGGCTAAAACATCTTCTTCCAAAACTTCGGTTGCTGACCAGTAACTTTCATTTTGATCTATTTCTTTCAAATTCGACAACAATAACTCTATATGGATAATATATGCCCCATCTAGTTTTGCTCTGATTTTTTCCTTTTGTTCCTCGGGAGAATTCGATATTGATTTCACATATTGGGACCAAAACTCGCGCCCCTTCTTTGGACCACATGCCCATGTCAAATAATGCAGGATAGAACTCACCACCCTTATGTTGTCAACTTTAGCCATATCTAAAATGGTGGCACATGTTTCAAGATCTCCAAAAAGATTTAGCATGATATGCTTTTTTCTATTTTGAAACAGAGCCCGTAGTAACTCATAGTAATTTTCAGGAGACTTTAAGATGTACTCTTCTAAGAGTTTTGTTGTAATATCTTCTGCAGATTTCCCCTCTCTTAAAGCCGCTACGGCTTCTATTATGTAAGCAGCATCTGATGAATGTTGTAACCTATAGTAATCTCCTCCTAAAAGGTAATTAAAACCCTTTTTACAAGCTCTGTAAGATATGTTCTATCATAATCCCTTCCGTAGAAATCGACATCGAATTGAAATATTCCTGCAACCTTCAAAAGCATTTCCTCAAGATCGCCGTCTTTAAGCTCTTCAATGAAATAGTTTAATATCTCTTCTAGAACTTTCTCTTTTGGTATTGCGGAAAGAGGACCACCCATCTTGCCCCAGGTGTCAAGATACCAGTTTAACCTGCGTAGATTCAGATTTTGTTCTCCAAACTCTCTTTCTAACCAAGATTCATCCTCTTTTGTAAGAGAATATGCTGGATTCTTTATGTGAATCATACCCCGAGCCATATCTAAACCCGACTTTAGGTCCACATACCACCCATTTTCTTCCCATTCCTCAAATGGGTTTGAAATAAGACGTCGCTCATTCCTAGGGAATATCTTTCTTGAGGTAAAGATAAAGGAAGACTTGTCTTGCTTATTTGCGGATTCCATCAGTTTTGGAGTTATTTCGTCTGGTGAAAAGTGCGCATTTTCAATAATAAATAAAGACTTTTTACCTTCTGGTTTAATATAGAAATCGCATATACCGGTGATGTGTTCCCTTCTTACTCCTCGGACATCAATAAAAATCACATTCCATCCCTCCCTATCCTTATTATCTCCAACAATTCTTGCTAATACGGTTTTTCCTCTACCTTCGGCACCTCTAATGAGACAATACCGATATTCTTGCAATTTATTCTCAACATCATTAACAATGTTCTCATCTGTAAAGACACGCCCTTCCTGAATATCTCCAAAAGTAGGCCAGCCTTTATGGGGATCTTCCATCATCCTTCCAAAGCTTTCAATTCCTTCAATCATCCTTTCACCTCCGATTGCCAAGATGAAGAGTTAACTGAAATGCACACTAGAAATATGCAAAGAGTACACCGATAAAAATCATTGCAAATAAAAATAATAGTGAATAGAACTGCCTTTTTTGCATTATCAACTTGCTCTTCATGTTAGGATCGCTTGGATGGCCCGCTTGTTCCCATTCACCACGTGCGCCCTCCAAAATTACGCTCACACCAAAAGCGCCAATCGAAGATAGGGTTAGAAGATAGTTGCTTTATATATTCTATAGCAGCTTACAGGAGAATTTTTAGCTAATAATGCGGTCGTTAGAAGGTTAACCGCGAGGGAAACCAAAATGCCTGCGATAAATGTATAGACATAGGTGGTGTTGAAGTTAAACAAAAAGTACATGAATTGTTCCAATTTTTTCTTATCAAATTTTATGTGTCCCATTTTTCCCTTAACAAGTTAGATATGCGATGTACACGTAAATAATATTCCCTTTGTCCATAGTATGCATGTTTTTTAGCAATGAAGCTGTTTTTATTTTTATACTCAACCATTCCATCAGCACTAATCACCCGTATTCAAACCTGCGCTCGTCGGTCTTCTGATCCAACGGCAGAAAAATTTCAATCCGTGTATTGAATGAACACTGTTGTAACAAATCTGAGACACATGGAACAAAGCAGGAACATTTTTAACTACCGATACCGTTTTACACTGTGATGGCAGAAGGGAAAAAATCAATCCTCGATTTTTACGAACTCACGGCGAACGAGATCATGGCTCGAAAGCTCTGGGAGCTGCCGCTTGTCGAGCAAGATGCGAGTATCGACCGCGTTTTGGATGTCCTTACTGAAAGCGATCATGTCTGGGTCGTTGAAAGCAGAGAAAGCAAGAAGGTGATCGGCATCATCACCGAGCACGATATCCTGCATATCTTCTCGCCCGATAAAAAAGTCTCATTCTTCGGCTCACCAACGAAGAAGACATTACACTACGAAAGTTTTGAAAATGCCGCGCACCTCATGTCCAGAAACCCCGTCGTATGCGACCCCGAGGAAACGGTAGCGGACGTATTAAAGAAGATGGTATTCCATAGCATACGACGAATTCCCGTTGTAGAACATGACGAGCTCAAAGGTGAGATAACGCTCCATCACTTGATAAAGGAATTTCACGCGTTCTTGAAAACGCCCGGCAGGCTATAAGTAAACGAACGGAGATCGTGGAGTGGATTGGAATGGAAGCGATGAACGTCATATTGGCACTTGGCATAATGATCTTTGTCGGTTTTCTTGCGGGCTTGACATTGGAAAAGCTCAAATTCCCCATGATCACCGGTTACATCATTCTCGGCATGCTACTGAGCCCTTCGGTTCTCAACATTATACCAATCGAAACAGTAGGACAGCTGGATATCGTTACCGACATTGCCCTTGGGCTTATCGCGTACTTGATCGGGAGCAGTCTTCACTGGGAAGATATACAACGGTTAGCCAAAACGATCGTGTGGATAATCCCATTTGAAAGTTTAGGTGCGTGGTTTCTCGTTACCGTGGTGTTAGCTCTCCTAGGACCGTTCATTATTCCCAATGGAACTTTCTGGCAGACCTATTTCCCTCTAGCACTGATCATCGGTGCGGTATCCTCGGCAACCGCGCCTGCCGCGACAATGGCGATCATCAGCGAGAGCCGGGCACGAGGCCCGTTCACCACAACGCTCTTGGCGGTGGTCGGATTTGATGACTCGATTGCGGTTATTGCGTTCGCGATCGCGTCTGGCATCGCCCAACCGCTGGTGAAGAATGCGGGCAGTTTCTCCTCGTACCACATGATCAGCATTCCCGCGCTTCACATTGCTGGATCCATAGTGGTTGGTGTTATCTTTGCCATTACGTTAGTCTACGTGCTCAGACTCTTAAAACGGCGCGAATTCCTTGTTGTCGTGATTGTTGGCACGATCCTGTTATGTACCGGCGTTTCCGATTTCTTGGGGCTTTCCTCTATTTTGGCTAATATGGTGCTCGGCTTCGTCCTTGTTAATAACGTAAAGCGAAAGGAACTGACCACCGTCGTTGAGGAATTCGAGAACGTGATCTTTGTGCTGTTCTTCGTCTTGGCCGGCTTGCACTTCGATTTAAGTGTCATGAAACTCGCGGGCATCTTAGCGCTCCTAATCGTGCTCGCGCGATGTTCAGGAAAATACCTCGGCGTGCGAGCAGGTGCGACGATCTCTCACGCTCCGGATAACGTGAAAAACTACCTCGGCCTTGCGCTCCTACCCAAAGCAGGGGTGACCATAGGGCTCATTCTTCTCGCATCAATTGAATTCCCCTCTTTTGGCGTTCTCATGTTAAATGCGGTGTTGGCCTCTACGATCATTAACGAACTCATTGCGCCACCGTTGACAAAATATGCGCTTTCAAAAGCGGGTGAGGCACAAGTAGTTACGTGAAACCTACTCCAAGCCAACACAGGATCGCCGAACTCGAACTCGAACTCGAACGAAGACCTACCTGCATTCACAGATTATTGGCACGTTCTTTCCCAATGGGGTATTTCGCTGTAACTCTTTCAGGGCTACTGGTCTACCAATACACTTCCATCCGCTTTCTGAGTATCCTGACGAGAGATCAGGATAGGCTCGAAACAATTTTATTCTGGCGAGTTCTATAGCAGAGCTATGAAAAATCTTACGGTTGGCATATTCCACGACGAGGAGATCGGTCGGGAGCTGGGGAAGCGGGGCACGGAAAGCGACATGCTGCTGTACAACAGGAAAACAGATGATTGCATCTTCACCTTCATGCAGTCGGTGGGCGATAAGGTATCGGTGAAGAGCCAGATAATGTCCTGCATCGATGCGGCTATACTGGCCGTTACCGAGATGACGCCGGCCGTGGGGGAGACCGTACTCATGCTTGACGCGTTCGGGATTTCCCGCGGTGTTATAATCGTCCCGCCGTACACCGAGCCGAGCACGATAAACGCGCTAACGAAGGGCACGTCGCTCGAATCGTTCATCGTTACGGAACGCGATATCCAGAAGATACGCGAGATCATCGAGGGCTTTGAATCCGCACGGGACACGAGCTCTCCGGTCTCGGTCGTGGTGGATCATTCATTTCACGTCAAGGGCGTGGGCGAAATCGTTCTGGGGTCTGTGAGGTGCGGTATCGTAAAGCGGCATGACAAGCTCCTGTTGCTGCCGGACAATACGGAAGTGGTTGTACGTTCGATACAAATGCAGGATAAGGATTTTAACGAGGCTGAGGCGGGTTCACGGGTCGGCCTCGCTATAAAGGGCGCGACGGCAGAAGAGATGAATCGCGGCTCGGTCATTTGCGCTCCCGGCAGCGCTAAAACGGGCACAGCACTAACGCTCTCTTTTGCGCCGAACCGCTACTATGCTGCGGGCATTCGGGAAGGCGCGTTCCATCTCACGGTGGGTATGCAGACGATCCCCGTAAACGTTACCGGGATAAACAACGGCACCATAACGATCGAATCAAAGAAGCCGATGGTTTACACACCCGACGGCACATTCCTCCTGCTGGATCTCAACGCCAAGAAGCTGCACGTCATGGGTAAAGGACAGGCGATAGAAAGCTCCTGACGTTCTTTTTATCAATGCGTTTTCGTTTTCACGCTCAGCCCTGCGTAGCATCATCCAAGCGGGCAAGAATATGCGCACGAAGATCGCCGGGTACAAGTGCCGCGGTGACATGCCCCTTTTCCAGTGTCGTGATCCTGCGTTCACCGTAGCATGGTCGTTGTCGATCGTATCGAATAATCTGATCGTGACGCGCTAATAGCGGATACACATTATCGGTCTCTACCTGTTTGAACGCGTTCTCGAAATCGAGCACGCGTCTGAGCACCGCGGGATTCTCCTGCGCAAGTCGTCCGGTCATCTTGCGGTAAATGGATGTCGTAAAGATGTCTCCTAACGCGGCACCGGCGAGCAGGGGCACATAGACATCAGCCGTATTGTAGTACGCTCGATGGATGTTCGTGATCCAGCCGCCCAAACTTATGCCTGATACCATCACACGGGGACACTGCCGTTGCTTGAGATACAACACCAGCTCGTCGATTACTTTTACCGAGACGGAGAGCATCGCTACAAAGTTCGCGAGATCGCCGAGTTTCGTTACGTAATACGTTATCGACGTTCGATGAAATGGCGCACAGAGAGCAATCAAATTAGCCTGAATGGGTTGTTTTGTCCGCAAGAAGATGTTCTTGAAGGTCGTGGGGCTCCCTCGCCTGAAGTCGAACGGGCGTTCGTTGCTACCGTGATGATAAAGTATCGTTGCATACTCGTCGCCTTTCCATTGGGTGATATAAAATGCGGGATCCAAGTTCCCCACGAGTGTATCGGCACCCACTTCGTACTTACCCTGACCCGCGATCTCAGGCAGTTGCACGACGGTGTTATCAAGATGCTCCACAAGCGAAGGGCACTCTATGCTTCTACTGAAGAACTTATGGCTCCGCAATGCTGCTCCGGAAAGGCTTACGGTAATGATGTCCAGGATCGCATGTACGTTCATCGGGCAATCGTCTCAAACTTTTAACTTAACGTAGGCTACTGTAGGCGCTCTTCGCAAATATAGCATACCTATCTTCTTTCGTAACAGGCCTCTGATAGTGACCTATCCCCCGTACACTCGAAATTCTATCCCCTTTATCATGCCAGTTATTTATACAGTATACTCACTATATATCCTAACTATCTTGTGTACTATGATGCCGCCCACGCAGAATCACCAAGCACTCACTAAAGTCTCCGAGTTAACCTCGTATCTCCTATGCCCTCGGCTGGTGTATTTCAGTGCCCGCGGCTATGAAGGGCAGAAACGCGCGGAGGGAAACGAGCGGAGCGTAATCGAGCATATCCTGTGGAAGGAACTAGGGTTCAATTTGCACCTCGTTTACCGTGGAGAGGACGAAGAGAGCGAAGCCGATGGGAAAACAGAGGAGGAGGCTGTAAAACGAGTGATCGAGGATATCGTGGACGGTGTGACGTGGATTTATAAAGACGAGCTGAAAGATGTGGAGAATGAGCTGTTTGAAGCGGTAAAATCAGATTTCCTGACGGGTATAGCAAACAGCGAGTGGCTCGGTAAACTCAGAACCGAAACTGGGCTGGCAGAGCTGGAGCAATCCTACGGCTATGAACGTGAACACACGACGGTATCGGAGAGGATAGGCCTGATCGGCAGCGTGGATAAGCTGATTCGGGTCAGTGAGGAGGAGTTTGTACCGTGCGTGATAAAGACGGGCAGATGCCCTGAGTACGGTGTATGGCGGAGCGATCGAATGCAGCTGGCGGCGTATGCCATGCTGATCGAGGAGGAGTTCGGAACAACGGTGCAGCGCGGTTTTGTGGAATATATACGAACCGCGACCATTCGCGAATCACACATAAAGAAGAGGGATCGCGCGCTCGCATTTCAGGCATTGAAGCACGTGAAGAAGATTAAGGGCGGTGCGTTCCCCGAGAAAGGCGCGAATGCGCCTTGCGATAACTGTGCCTTCCTCGATCGCTGCGAGACGAAGAAGACGCTGCTTTCTAAACTGTTTAAATGAAAAAACTCTCCCCGTTGAGTTATATACCGCTCTCCTTCCTTTTTATCATTCATTTGTATCCAAAAAACACTTTTTCGGATACAGCACCTATTCATGATACTTTTAAGCAGGGGCTGGGAAAATTTAAGAAAGGAGGATATATTGAAATAAACTATGGATCTACCAATTGTAAGAGATATACTTGTTTCCATCGCAGCTATAATTGCTTCGTATGTGGCGATTAAAGGGCTCGATGTTTGGCGTAGGCAACTTAAAGGGACAACGGAGTTTCAATTGAGCGAGCAAATATTAGAGAAAAGTCATAAATTACAAGATTCGTTGAGATCCGCGAGGGGGCCGTGGATGCCTGAAGGAGAACTGGGCCTAAGAGAACAAGAAACAAAGATAGATAAACATGAAAGTTCTGATGAAAGGAGCCTAAAGAACGAATGTTATGCTTTATGGAAACGTCTCGACCCAGTATCAGACGCTGTATCTGAACTGAAAATCATTAAATTTAAAGCAAAGGCTTTACGGGGAGAAGAAGCCGTACAAGAGGTAGATGCCCTTATTAAAAAAGCCTTTGAATTGCGCACTGCTCAGAATTTGTATTGCCATTTAAAATTTCATGATTTAAAGAGGCACCCCTATGATGAGAAAGAACTATTTAAAAAATACCGAGACATTGTATACTGGACGGATAAAGACGATAAGTATTCAGAAGAAGTAGAGAATATTATTTTAAAAATCGAAGAAAAATTTCGTCCCTATCTGAAATAGTAAGAGTGGAGGCAATTTTAGAGTTCTTAATCAGATATTCGATAGTTGCAGTATATGTGACTAAAATATGTTTACAAAGATACCAGATCAATTCCCGTAAATCTCGTAGCTATCCTTCTATTTAGAACTGTGCAAAATAATATTTAGTACATCTATGTATAGCATCTTCATAATTTTTACAGGGAAAGGAAGAAGGAAGGGGTAGAGCCTGCTAATCTAACCTTCAACAAACCTTCAATTCCTATCACTAAAGAGTGTTAGAGCAATGAGCTGCTTCTAATTGCCTTTAGACCCGTTGCTACCTTCGTGACCGCATCTGCTTGGTCAGTCGTTTGAATTGCTCCGACGGCTCAGCCCTCCCGGCGGTACTGAAATCGACGGCTTCTGCAATGCCCCTGATCCGCTCCCCCGGGATCGATGCAACCATAATCGCGGGATCCCACTGCTCGAGCCTCCGCGCACTGATATCGCCAACCGAGAGGTTGAAGTTCCCAGACACCAGCGGGTAGGTGATCATGCTCCAGCAGAGCGCCCCTCGCATCTCCATCGAGGGCGTCTTGCCGTCCCAGAACTGATTTAAGGTGATGAGCCGTGATGCCTGCTCTGAGTTGACAAGCAGAAGGACGAGATCCGGCAGAAATAGCCCCTTTCGTACCGGATAAAGGAAAACCTTCTTCGAAAGCCCCACGGGCGGTTTTGCCAGCTGCTCAACCTCTGCGTTTGACCGTATCGCGGTTTTAACGTCAATCCAGAGCTTTTCGCCTTCAACAAGCATCTTCCATGGGATTGATCTCCGCTGCGTGAGCCCGATATGGCTCTTTCCGCCGTGACAGGCGCAACTCCCCTCGGAAAGCATGATGACTTTACCCTCCGCGGCATTGAGTATCGCTCCGCACACCGCGTAACTTTCCGGTTCGATCGCAACGCCGGGGTCTTCGTCGGTGTACTTTACCCCCACCGGCTCTTTCTCGATACCCAACGCTTCGACAATAATTCCAACGTTTTTTATAAATTCATCCATCATCATCTCTCACCCCTTAAAGGTGGTAGTATATCTCGGAATTTAAATATTCCGCTACGTGAATGTTTTTTACGGTAAAGACCGTCGCGTCGTGGTTCATGTCAAACAACTTAAAATTAAGTAAAGAGAGGACGTATAACTTTGTGACTGCATATCTCTCCCGCATCGTTTATTAACGGAGACGAGAGCGGACTTCACGTTGGTGATGAATGAAAAAGAGGTGCTGAATGAAGATGGAAGAGCGAGGTATGAGTAGAGAAGCGGTAGAGTCGATACTTCAGGAGAAGAAGCTGAAGGATCTCTCGTACGAGCGGATTTTGAGTTCGATGTGCACGTATCCGCACGAGATAGCGGTGTATGCACATCGGGTATTTCTGGAATCGAATCTGGGCGATTCCGGGCTGTTCCCGGGTACAAAGGAGCTGGAAGAGAACGTTGTTCGGATGATCGGCGGGCTGCTGGGCAACGAGAACGCTTCTGGCTATATGTCCACTGGCGGAACGGAATCGAATATCCAGGCGATACGAGCGATACGGAACAGGAAGAGGAAGGAAGGCCTGCGCGCTATGAACATCATCGTGCCGGCGACCGCTCATTTCTCGTTCGAAAAGATCGCGGACCTCTTGAGCCTCGAAGTACGTCAAGCCTCTTTGGATGACCTGCTGCGCGTGGACGTGAACTCGGTAGAACGCTTGATCGATGGCAAGACAATCGCGCTAGTCGGGATCGCAGGAACGACCGAATTCGGTCAGATAGACCCGATACGGGAACTTTCGGATCTCGCATTGGAACGGGACCTGTTTCTGCTGGTGGATGCTGCATTTGGCGGGTTTGTGATTCCGTTTCTTGATGTGAAGTATGAGTTCGATTTCTCGCTCGACGGCGTAAGTGCGATCACGATAGACCCGCATAAGATGGGCATGAGTACGCTCGGCGCGGGCTGTCTCTTGTTCAGGGACGACTCGTTTTTAGACGAATTGGCCGTGGCAACGCCGTATTTGACGACCAAAGGCCAGTGCTCATTGACCGGTACGCGAAGCGGCGGGTCTGCAGCGGCTACGTATGCAGTGCTCAAATATCTCGGTAAAGAAGGCCTGAAAAAGATAATAGACAAATGCATGCGGCTCACGAGGCTGTTAGTAGCTGGCGCAAAGCGTATCGACGTTTATCCGGTCATCGAGCCCGTGATGAACGTAGTAACGCTGCGTTTACCAGAGGCTGAGGTGGATCGGATAGCGAATGCACTCGGAGAGCGAGGATGGCGCGTTTCTGTGACACGCAAGCCAAAAGCGCTCCGATTGGTAATCATGCCACACACCGATGAAGAAACGCTAAACCTGTTCATAGAAGATCTGGAGGATGTGGTGTAGAATAATAGCTTTATTCTCGTCATCCTACAAAAAGCCCCAGCCTCTCCACCTCCGATTGAAATCGGAGGCATCCCCGTTGTTTCATTTCCTCCTTCTCAAAAGCATGCCACAGTTTGGGATATGATTTATTTTACGTATATATTTAGTTTGCCCTTCTCCTTTTTAACCTTTAGGTCTTGAGTTCCACCATTGTTGATTTTTAGAGTTGCTTTTTCCTTTTCCTCATCAATCGTTATATCAGCCGAATTTTCATCTGTAAAAATATTGATAGTTTTACCGTCATCGGTTTTGTGGATTTCTGCATTTTTTGCCCACCAACCAATATAGGGACAATCACAGAGAAAATTTAGGAGTCTATTATTGTCTCCCGGAACATCATTCCAGCTAAATAAATAACCCGGATTTATACACCCTTTTTTATCATTATTCCTGCACCAACCCACCCTCTTGGTTGTTATATAGTAATCCCAATAATCTGTGTAAACAACATCATGACAACGAACAAAGTAAAAATAAAAGCCGAGTAAAGCGTGTACCATCAAAAACGGCATAATCCATATAAATTTGTTAAAGAAAAGCATATACATAGCATACATTATGAATATTAAGAATACGCTTTGAAGTAATTTATCTCTCGTGCTTGTCGGATTGAAAAGTACATCATTTTCTTCGTAGCTCACCCCACAAAGTGGTAGTGCTTGCTCTTCTAACACCCTCGCATTTTTTCCCTGTTTAATTTCTAACCCCATATCCAAATCGTCTTGAGACATATCTCCTCCTTCCTTCATAAGCCTCATCCTCGCCACCCATGAATGAATTCGGGTACACCCCCGTTTGCCGTAGGAGGAGGTATTATCCCTTTCTTCTCCTAATTAGATATACAGCCGTCAATAGTCCTGTAATTACGAATAATGCTTCAAACCCTGGGACTCTTTCTTTTGGTGGGGATGATGGAGATTCTTCTTCATGGGTCGGCGTTACTGTTGGTGTAGACATCAGGGTTCCAGATGGCGTTGGTGTGAGTGTAGGAATGTCGCCAATTTCACCAACCGTCATTACCCAAACTGACACATTAGATTGCCGAGGTACTTGTGACATTTCACCTACGGGATATGTTATTTTTGTCCCATCGGGACTCCACAATACTCCAAGAAGGGTTTCTAGAGTACCCCTCGTCGACACCAATTTTTTATCTTGCGTTCCATCGGCATTTATTACATGAACATCTCCCGAGCCGGATACATATACAATCATTTTTCCATCTGGGCTCCACGAACCATATCCATTATTAGGAATTGGCCAGTATTTTCCACTTCCATCTGCATTCAGTACCACTACCTCATTTTCAACAACTGACGTGATCGTGGTCAGTTTTGTACTATCGGGACTCCATTTTGAAAACATAAAACTCAATGTATTTGAGTCTGTTATAAGGGGTTTTTTCTCGGTTCCATCGGGATTAACAATCCAAACAGAACCCTGCCACAGTTCTTTTTTGTCATGTTTATCGTCCACAGACTGATATGCTATTTTAGTGCCATCATGATTCCATCTAGGAAACCAAGCGCCTGACGCCAACTGCATATTATTTGCTCCATCTGCCTCTGTTATCCAAGTGCTAACTTTTTCCCATTGATATTTAACTGTGCCCATATATACTATCTTTGTGCCATCAGGACTCCAAGAAGGTGATAACGCGTCGAATCCCGCATTTGATGCCAATTTTTTCTTGTTGCTTCCATCCGCGTTCATTATCCAAATATCACGGTTAGCATTTGATGTTTCTTTAAATACATACGCTATCAGTTTTCCATCTGGACTCAAGGAAGGATTCATAGCTCTTTGAGCCAGTTCTTTCTTTTCGCTTGTTTCAGTATTCATTCTCCATATCGATGCAGAATCGCAGTCATCCTCCCAAGGAGCTTCAAGAGGCTTTCCGTATCTCGTATAAACAATTGCTTTGCTATCAGGACTCCAACTAAAATCGGATCCAATAAGAAAACCGGTCTCCCTATCCCCTCTCGCTGAAAATTCATCACATTTTATTTTTCCAGTTCCGTCTGCATTCATTACACCTAAAACAAGATTGTTGTATACATCACGGGAGATTGTGCTGTCTTCTAACACCTCCTCTTCTTGAAAAGTATTTTCCACTGAGAAATATGCTACCTTTGTACTATCAGGACTCCACGAAAAAACACACTGCCACCATGAAAAACTTTTTTGATCCCATGGCTCAGGGGTTAATTGTTTCACCCCCATATTTGTTATAGTTGCTGTATCGGGCGCTGATACTAATGGTAACAAAATCAACAAAATGACTATTACTATTATAAAGCCATTTACAAATCTTATCACCAAATCAAATTTTTCATTCATCCCATTTACCCCCTTTGTAAAAACGTTACATACTCCGTACTTAAGATACGGAGCCTGTAACAGCAAAAAATTTGGTATAAAGCGTTATGTCGCCGATTTTGTATGTCTTCCTTCTCTTTCTCTTCATCTATCATGACCACCGGTACCGTATCATCTTTCTCATAATACCCCTTCTGCCCGACATGTATTTTCCACTGCATCCCTCCCTTGCCCCACCTTCTTCGCTTCGACCAGCCCATCTCTCTTCAAGATAATAATGAACTGAAATGGTATAACAGTATAAAAAGTTTTCTATTGTAGATAATGAAATGTTTTATGTTCATATAAAAAATATCTTTAAGTCTTATTTTTACGCAAACGCTTTTTCTAAAAGGGTTTAGTTGAGAAAATAAGACGGCATAGAATAAATCGAACTTGAAAGCTCGTGATGGCCATTAAAATCGAGAAAGAAGAAAAATATCGCGATGAAGTTTTGAAAAGGGTAAGGAGAGAAGAGATTGAATCTAACAAATCATTTGGCCTAGGGGTTGAGAAGGGGCGATATCGAATGGGAGCAGTACGTTTTTGAATCAAGGTTACGTTTTATTCCGAAAAAACCGACGTGAAGAACATCTTCACAAACTCATAATTCCTCCTGATGCTCTCCTGTCCTTCGAGTATTCCCCCATGCCCCGGCAGGAGCACTTCAGTATCGAGTGCCGATACCGTCTCGATCGAATTTTTCAACTCTGCCAGATTGCCAAACGGCAAATCGGTTCGTCCGACACCCTGCTCAAATACCAGATCGCCACAGATCAAGATCTTCAGATCCCAGGAATAAAAGCAAATGCTGGCTGGCGAATGCCCCGGCGTATACAGTATCTTCAGTTCCGTACTTCCCAGGCTCAACCGATCTGCAAGCACGATATCCGCACGGAACTTTCTGGTTATGCCCATGCCGAGGGTATCGCGCGAGCCCTCATCCATAGCCTCAAGATACTCCACCTGTAACGGATGAAGCGCAACCTTCGCACCCGAAATCTCTTGAAGCGCCGCTACTGCGCCACAGTGGTCGGGATGGAGATGCGTAATCGCGATCACATCTATATCGCGTGGCGCAATTCCATCGTCCTGCATCGCGTTCAGTCGCGGCTCAAGGTACGGTTCCAAGCCGGGGTCTATGAGCACCGTGAGTTCG
Source organism: Methanomicrobia archaeon (assembly GCA_016930255.1). Taxonomy (NCBI): domain Archaea; kingdom Methanobacteriati; phylum Methanobacteriota; class Methanomicrobia; species Methanomicrobia archaeon. The sequence continues at coordinate 14,084 of JAFGHB010000082.1, forward strand.
TCCTGCAACACGTACGTGTTCGCATCAAACATTCCGCGCTCCCTGAACCAATACACGCCGTCTTTGATTCTCATGCTCTCCATCCCTCCTTACGTACTTACTTACGGGACTAGTAAAATACTGAGAACGATCAATCCCGACTCAATGAGCGCAGCAATGAAAAGCAGCGGTAAAATCAAGCGGAGATACACCCGCAAGCCCTCAACCAGCGTTATTCGTAACTGCCGCTCCCTTCTCGGCTTCAACGCTTCGCGTGCTAGTTTCAAACCGATCGCCACGCTGATGAAATAGGCGGGGAGTTCAAACATGCCATGCGGCACCACGGCGAGAAAGACAAGCAAACCCTCTTCGCGCGCCAGCCAGCCAAGTAGCCCGCCATTGATCACCGCGGAGAAGAGCGGGAAAATGCCCAAGAGCGGCCCGGTTATCACATTAAGAAAGCAGGTGAAGGCGTTATTGATGAAAATCACGAAGAAGAAGGCAATAAAAAGGATCCATGAAGGATACAACTCGGTGAAATCCTCGATACCCTCACTGAGCTGCTCAAGCCACGCTAGCGACTCGCTGAATACCTCGCTCAGGAACCCCATATACCCCATGGCAATGGCACCAGCGAAAAGGATACAAACGAAGAGGATATAAAATCGCAGAGAATAAAGATATCCTCGCAGTTCTAGTTCTTCTCCCATTTTATTGCGCTGTCTTGTAGGTTTGTACTCCAAACATATATAGTTACGTCGGGTGGAGAATGGCGATCGTGGTAGCTAGCGTGACGTGCTGAAAAAGAACGCGTATTTTACACAAACGTTATGCCCCAATCAACACGCTTCTGCTCCCGGAGACTTTGCACCTAAAATAACGTTTGCACCTTTATTCAACGAAAATTAGTATTTAAAGTGCAAAGCCGCCGCGGTTGCTAGCTCTTCACCGTGAAAAAACCGGAACCTACACGGATTATGAGCCATTTGATCTCCTCATTCGTCAGTTTTACCATGCCATCCGAAGGCATGGTGTCGCGAAATGATATCCGTACTCTACATGCACACAAAAATTTCGAAAGCTTTAAATATACGCCGCTTAAATGTAGCTAATATACAACCGTTCGTTGTTGTAGATTAAAAAACTGATTTATGAGGTAGAAAAAACGAATAGAAAAGTCATAATAAGCTTAATAGCGATTGCAACGGTTATCGCGGTGGCACTCTTCGCAGGATGCGTCGAGGAAGAGGAAACACCAACAGCAACACCGTTACCAGAACCTAAATACTCTTCCGGGGATGTTATTGCCGAGAAGAATATTAATGAAGATATGGCAACTCTCGTTCTGGACTACGATCCCGAGACAGACGAATATAAGACGACTTACATCAATAAAGTTGATGGAGTATGGTTGTATCGAGCAAAAAGCGATCACGAGAAATGGTGGGATAGAGAATTTATGGAGGAATATAAACCTGTGAAATTAGCCTCTGTTGATCTATCAGAAATTATGAGTTGGGATGAATACTGGGAAGGGGGTGGTTATGAAGAAGTACATGCAACGCCTACACCAACAGCAACGCCAAAACCGACTTCTACGCCGACGCCTAAACCCAAGAAATGGCATTCCGTCACTTCATTCTCAGGCAGCGGAGATAAGACAACTTCGTCATTCACAATAAAAGGAGACGAATGGCGGGTGGAATATGAGGCGAAAAGTGACAAGCCTGAATATGCGGGCTTTGGCGTACACGTATATCGCAAAGGGGCAACAATGTCCGTTAGTTCCTGGGATTGCTTCCAAGAGGAATGCAGCGATACGCAGTACATCTACAGAGGGGAGGGGGATTACTACTTTGAGGTGATTGCCGCTAATCTCGATAGCTGGAACCTCAAAGTAGAGGATTACTATTAACCCTCTTTTTTCAGGCAAAGATAAACTGTTCTAGACTATCTCGTATTATCCTGTGTTACAGTATGTTACAACCCCCTAAAATCTCTTATCCAGCAACTTTAAGCCCTCTCATCTGTATTATCGCTTAATACGGAGTGTTACGCCGTTAAAAACCGAAAATCTTTTATATCCTCAGTCCTTTAGTTATACGGGGGTGGGAAAATGGAGAAAATAGAAGAGAAGACGCGAGATGTTTTAGAGAATCTATCTCCAGAGACACAAGCAGAATTGAAAGAAATCGCAGAGAGCCTCAACGGTGAAGAGTTGTTCACAGCGTTTGGTATGCCTGAGATAGATGAGTTGCTTTGGCTCGCTGCTAATACCGAGGAATGAGTGAAGGCTTAAATAGTAGATAGCAGGACACCGCGCGGGGGCGGTCATATAGGGCTGCCCCCTTTTCCTCTTTCGGTAGTTAAGTGGACAGTTAACTGTAAAAGAACGCGTATTCCGTCGCGGTCGGCAACCTGCGCCGTAATCGCCGTACATCCTCGCGATGAATGAAGATCTCGTCTGCCGCTTCGCTCTCTATCTTTTCCTCTTTCTCCAATACCAGCCGTACGATCTCGCAATCAAGCTTTCCATGCACTTTTGCCATCCCTCTGCCGTAGTCGGGCGTCAACTCGATGTAAATCGGCAGTCGCAATTGCTTATGCGCCTCTTCCGGGACGAGCCGCGCGAGCTCTTCCACTTCCTCACGCTTTATTCGGTTAACCGATCCATCTCGTCCCCTCACCGCAGGTTTATCCTCCTTGAGCAGCGCGAACAGGGTCTTCCGCTCGGCGGGCAAATGCTTGTTGAGTGCTTGCGCCGCCTTCATGAAAACTTTATCGTCGAATCCGCCTTTCATCACTTAGTACATTGAGCACGGTAGGATTTCTACTTTTAACGTCAATAAGGCTTTGCACCTAAATTCACGTTTGCACTTTTATTCCTCAGTTCTTGGATTGGGCAAAATCTGTATTCATAATTCACTCAGTCATCG
>JAFGHB010000083.1 GCA_016930255.1 Methanomicrobia archaeon
CCCGGCTTAGTTTCGCACATGGCTGGATCGAGCGGTTTCTAGGCGAGGGTGTTAAGTATGAATTGTTTGGTTTTTGACTATAATTGAACGAAGAAAACTGGCTATATACAATCCACGGTAATAACAAGTATAGGCTTGGTAAGCAAATTCTTCTATTAATTTTCTGATATTATACCAATCTTGTGGGTCCTCATACAAATCAGTTATTATTACATGGGGTTCAGCAAGTGGAACAAATGCAATATCGGGTTCGTAAATATCCTTAGGATAAAATCCGCCTCTGTCTCTTTCAATTTGAATTTTTTGGGAGAATCATATTCATAATGTTCAAAGAGCCTGTCAAGCCTATCTTTTTTTTCTGGGTCCATGTTTAATATTTTCTTTCTCAAATGTTTTATAACTTTCCCTTCCTTGATTCACAAGGAGATCAAGCAATCCTTGTAAGCAAGGAAAAAATCATTCTTGTTATTTTTGTGTCAGCACCTAGCTTAGATCCTAACGTGACATAATCACACCGGCGAAGCAACGACGAAAGGCCCACGCGAATTTCACTTACGATTTGTAATCTCACCGAGCCAGAACAAAATGCTTTATTCCTTTTGCCTGCATATATAACCACGGAGGTGTTAATTAGCTATGACTGAGACCATGAACGACCCTAAAAGAATTATCATTATGGGCGCAGCCGGCAGGGATTTTCACAACTTCAACGTTTATTTTAGGGATAATCCCGCGTATCGTGTCGTCGCATTCACCGCGACCCAGATACCGGATATAGAAGGCAGAACGTATCCTGCAGAACTGGCCGGCGGCTCATACCCGGACGGTATCCCCATTTTCGCTGAAGAAGACCTGATCAGCTTGATAACAGAGCATGCGATCGATCGTGTTGTATTCGCGTACAGCGACGTACCTTATGGATATGTGATGACAAAAGGCGCGGAAGTAAATGCCGCGGGTGCGGATTTTATCATGCTGGGCCCGCATGCGACCATGCTGCGAAGCGGTGTGCCCGTGATCTCCGTCTGTGCGGTGCGTACCGGCAGTGGCAAGACCTCGGTAAGTAAACGGCTCTGCCAGCTTCTGCTCGCGCGCGAAAAGACCGTGGTCGTCGTACGGCATCCCATGCCCTACGGCAATCTTGCACAGCAAGCGGTACAACGGTTCTCATCCTATGAGGACATCGAGCGTATGGGGTGCACGATAGAGGAGCGGGAAGAGTATGAGACGCATATCGATGTGGGCTGTATCGTCTATGCCGGTGTGGACTACGAGAAGATCCTGCGGCAGGCAGAGACCGAAGCGGATATTATCATCTGGGACGGCGGCAATAACGATTTCTCGTTCTTCAAGCCTGATCTGAACATCGTGGTGGCAGACCCGCACCGTGCCGGCGATGAATTGACGTACTACCCGGGTGAGATCAACGCACGCATGGCCGATGTGGTCGTGATCAATAAGCAGGATACCGCGGAACTGGAGAAGATCGAGCAGGTACGCCGGAATATAATGAAAGTAAACCCGGATGCGAAGATTATCGATTCAGCATCGCCGATCACCGTCGAGCACCCTGAGCTTATCAAGGGCAAGCGGGTACTGGTGGTCGAGGACGGGCCCACCTTAACACATGGCGGCATGAAGTACGGTGCCGGGCTCATTGCGGCTCGTAAAGCAGGTGCAAAAGAGATCGTTGACCCACGGCCGTTTATTACCGGCACGATCACGAAAACCTTCACCGAGTATCCTGAGATCGGGCCGCTGCTGCCTGCTATGGGCTACAGTGCGGAGCAGATCAACGACCTAGAGCAGACAATCAACGCAGCCGAGTGCGATGCGGTCGTCATCGGCACGCCGATCGACCTGACGCGTGTTATTACGATCAACAAGCCCGCAACACGGGTGCGGTACGGCATTAAGGAGATTGGGGATTCGAATCTGGAAGAGGTGGTTGATGCGTTCTTAGAGCAGGTGAACGTTTGAATGGCTCTGATAGTGGCCGCGCTTGGCGGCAATGCAATCATCAAAAAGGGCGAGCAGGGCACCTTCGAGCAGCAGTTCCGCAACACCTATGAGAGTATGGGCTATATCGCGCATCTGATTAGAGCAGGGCATCAGGTGGTGCTGACCCACGGGAACGGGCCCCAGGTGGGGTTTATCATGATCCAGGTAGAAGCAGCCGCAGGGAAGGTCCCGACTGCACCGTTACATGTGGATGTTGCCCAGTCACAGGGCAGTATGGGGTATATGATCGCCCAGAGCCTCATCAACCAGTTAAAGGAGCATAGCATTGATACCTGCGTGGCTGCTGTGATGACGCAGGTTCTTGTGAATACTGATGACCCGGCCATGACGCATCCGACCAAACCGGTCGGGGCTTTTTATACCAGAGAACGGGCCACTGAGCTGGAACGCCTCGGGCATACCGTCATCGAGGACAGTGGTCGCGGCTGGCGGCGTGTCGTGCCCTCACCACGACCGATCAGGATCATCGAGACCGATATCATTAAAGAGCTCGTACAGGCAGGTACAATTGTTGTCGCGTGTGGCGGCGGCGGCGTACCGGTCGCAGAAGAGAACGGTGCGCTGAAGGGTGTGGATGCGGTGATCGATAAAGACCTGGCGTCCAGCCTGCTGGCGGTCGAGATAAAGGCCGAGGTGCTCATGTTCCTGACGACTGTGAAGCGGGTCGCGCTGAACTATAATACGCCGCAGCAGGTCGACCTGGAACGGTTGAGCCTGGCTGAAGCCCAACAGTACTTGAACGAAGGGCAGTTTCCGCCCGGGAGCATGGGGCCCAAGATCGGGGCGGCGGTCGAGTTCGTGGAAAACGGCGGTAAGAGAGCTGTGGTATGCAGGCCCGAGTATGTCGTTGAGGCGCTTGCGGGGGAGGCAGGGACGGTGATCGAGTGAAAGTAAATTTTGCGGTAAAAAGAAAAGTGAAGAGAGAGGTTTCTAAAACCTCAAAAACGTCGGAAAACACTAAAAATATAAGAATCTATGAATCATAGTTCTAATATGCCAAAGTTATCTAAAATGGTGGTTCAATCATAATGGAGATAACCATGAGGAAAAACTATGTGTATCGTATGGACCATGATGCAGGGTTTGCCAAACACCAACTTTGGGATATGTTCGCTGACCGGCTGTAAGAATAGTAAAAGTGGAAAGAAAAGGAATGTTGAAGAATTAGCAGAACCGGGAAGTTGGGTAATCGGAATAGGTGGAAAAGGAACTAATCGGCCAGACAAGCTAATATACGCAATGGAAGTTGAAAGCAACCTGTCACTTGACCAGTTCCGAGAGAAATATCCTGGCAAGAGTGAATATCTCAAAAGTCACACGCCAGGCTCCAATGTTCTGGTTTCTCGCAAGTTTTACTATTTCGGAGAAAACGCTATAGACGTTCCTAATGAGCTAAACCACATAATCAAAAGGATAGAAGGATTTTGGTATATTTCAGATGAAGACATCAAGAGACTGAAAAATCATTTGTCGAAGGAATACAACTATGGCGTACATGGAAATACAAATAATCCAGAAGCAAAGGAAACCTGTGAGAAGTGCTAATTGAGGCTACAAATGAAGAAAGTCATACTCAGCAGAAAAGGATTTGATTCGAGTGCTGGAGGATATCCAAGTCCAATACTTCCAGATGGAAGATTGATATCACTGCCAATACCCGTCGTTAAAGGCTCACGGAAGTATGACCCGGATGCGCCCAAATATTCCAACTTAGTGTTCAATGGAAATATGACATATCTTGATCTACTTAGAAAATTGAGATTGACGAGATTAAAGGGAGCCAATGAATTAAACTGTAAATGCCACCCAGATCCTGACATTTATAAGAATTTGCGGGAGAGACCAAAGAATTTGAGGGGTGCATTTGGACAAATTGAGATTGCCCAAAAGCATTTAGAAAATCAAAATGTTGGTAAAGATGACATTTTCCTCTTTTTTGGACGGTTCAGAAAAATTGACGAGGATTTTGCTTATATTGGTGAAGATTTGCACGTAATCTTTGGTTACCTACAAATAGAGGAAAAAATACTAGTTCAAAAAGATACAAAAGTTCCAGACTGGCTTGAGAGTCACCCACATTGCACTACAAAAAGAAGAGGTTGTTACAACAACACAGTGTATATTTCCAAAGATAGACTGTCATTCAATAACTCTTTACCGGGGTATGGGGTCCTCAACTACAACGAAAATCTTGTATTAACAAAAAGAGGACACCGCAAATCACAATGGAATCTACCGCCATTTTTTAAAAACCTAATAAGTTACCACTCTGAAAAGAGCTGGAAGAATGGTTATTTCCAATCGGCTGGTAGAGGTCAGGAGTTTGTAATTCAGTGTAACAAGAAAATTGAAAACTGGGTTAAAGACATACTAAAGAAGGATTGATATGATTACACCGCCACATCAGATAACACATTATATATGTTTCGGGTTTGAACCAAACCCTTCTGGGCATTACCTTCGGCAACCTTGTTGTATATCCGTCAGCCGTTAACTTAAAAATCCCAAGTCAACGTGAGGATAACCAATAATCTAGGGTCTGGTCTCTTACTGGACTGGGGGGGGGTTATAAGGGGGTCTGGCCCCTTATTAAGAACGTTTGATGGGCCTAGCCGATTATTCTGATAATTCAACTCCTTCCTCAATCGCCTGCTTCACGATCCCGATCTGCCACTTCTTCTTCTCGAACTCCGCGGGAGTGTAGCAGAGCGGCTCCAACATTTGCTGCTTGTCCCGGTCACTAAAAGCGGCCCCTTTGCCAGATCACAAACTACATCCCCAAATATTTAAACAATCCATAGACCAAAAAGGCGGGCCAAACGAGCGCTTTCAAAAAGCCGAGCACGCCCATCCAGACTGTCGTTGCCTCGCCGATAAAATACACTGCCGCACCGATAAACCCCAAGCCGTAGATGGCGCCTGCCGGACTACCTTCGTGCATTTTACGCTCACACTTTTCGTCTTTCATGATAGATGGATCGAGTAACGACGAGCGAGTAAATAAGCTTTTCGGTCATTGACGGTGTTTGCGAGCGCTGTGCCTGAACACCATCACGGCCCAAGCTAAAGTAGTTGAGGTATTCTTCAGAGAAGAAAATATTACCTTCCCGCATTTCTTTATCCTTCCTTCTTCCGCCTTGACATGAAGCCGAAGATTATCAAAATTCTATCTAGAATACGTGAACTAACTCTGAATCCCCCTCACCACATCGGTTGTATGTATTATTAGAACCGCTAAGCACACAGGCAAAAACCTTTTTTAAAGCCGCTTCGAACCTCTCCAGACCCGTATCCGCTTCCTCCTTCGTGATGACGAGCGGTGGGCAGAACCGTATGACCGAGTCGCCGCAGGGCAATAGTACGACACCCGCCTTGAACCCTTCAACTACAATCCGGTCCCTCGTATCCGGGTCTATAGAGCCATCCGGCTTCACGATCTCGACCCCGATCATCAGTCCCAAACCCCGGACATCACCAATCGCAGCAGGATACCACGATTGCAGCTCTCGAAGTCGCGTCATAACATGATCGCCCAGCTGTTTCGCCCGCGTTCCAAGCTCTTCCTTCTCCATGAACTGCAAAGCAGCAAGCGCTGCCGCCGATGCGAGCAGGTTGCCACCGAAGGTGTTGGAATGGGTGCCCGGCGGCCAGTCCATGATCGAGCTGCTGGAAAGGGTTGCGCCCAGCGGAAGACCTGCTCCCAGAGCCTTCGCCATGCACACAATATCAGCACGCACGCCGAAGTGCTCCATGGCCATGAACGTACCAGTCCGATAGCAGCCTGACTGCACCTCATCAGCCACCATTAAAATGCCATTCTCGTCACAGATCCGCCTGATCTCACGGTGGAATTCCGGTGGCGGGACGATATAGCCGCCTTCGCCCTGGATTGGTTCCACAACGATCGCCGCCGTATCGTTCGGGCTCAATTCTTTCTTGAAAATCAGCGTCTCGATCTGTCGGGCACATGCAATACCACAGTCTGGATATTCCAGGTGGAGTGGACACCGGTAGCAATACCCGTAATGGGCGTGTACGACCCGAATAGTGGGATAGTGCACCTTATGCTTGATCTTCGAGCATGTCAGGGAGAGTGCCCCGAGTGTCCTGCCGTGAAAGGCACCGTAAAAGCCTATCAAACTCTGCCGGTCGAGTTTCCACATTGCCAGTTTGATCGCGGCCTCTACCGACTCGGTACCGCTATTACTGAAGAACACGCGGTCATAGCCAGTCAACTGCCCGAGTCTTTCAGCGAGTCTGACCGGCGGGTCAGCGAAGAAGGTTGAGAAATCACCGTGCGTTATCTTTTCCAGCTGCGCCGTGATGGCGGCCGAAACCTCCGGATTCGAATACCCGACGTTCATCACCGCGGTGCCCGCGCCTAAATCGATGTACGTCTTCCCGTCCACATCGGTAATGGTCGCTCCTCTGGCGCGCTCGATTACCAGCGGATACGGGCGTGATAAACACGGAGAAATGATGCTGCAGTCACGCTGAATAATCCCCTCTGCTCGGGGGCCGTGTGGTTCTATCATCTTCTTTTCTCTCTCACGCTCCTCTTCATTCTATCTGCGCTTTCTGGAGCTTACCGCTATAATCAACATATACGGCCTTTACTTCCGTGAACTCTTTGATGGCGTCAGTGCCCGCTTCTCTAAAACCGTTGCCCGTACCCTTCACGCCGCCAAACGAGAGATGCACCTCAGCTCCGATAGTGGAAGAATTGACATAGGTGATACCGGCTTCGATCTTCTTAATGGCCCTGAATGCACTGGTGATATCCCTGGTATAGATCGAAGACGAGAGGCCGTAGCTGGTACTGTTCGCCACGTCGATGGCGTCATCAAATCCCGGTACCTGGATCAGAGAAACCATCGGCCCGAAGATCTCTTCCTGGGCTATGCGCATGTCCGATCCAACGTCCGTGAAGATGGTGGGTTCGAAGAAAAAGCCGGGAAGATCTGGACTGGTCACGTTACCGCCGGTCAGCAGCGTTGCTCCTTCATCCTGGCCTATTCGGCTATAGTTCTCGATCTTATTAAGCTGGCTCTTGTTAATCACCGGACCGACATCCGTGTTCGGGTCCAGTCCGTCACCAAGCCGGAGGGCCTGTGTCCTGGCCAGAAGTTTCCTGGTGAACTCATCCTTCACCTTCTCATGCACGATGACCCTGCTGGCTGCAGTGCAGCGCTGTCCCGTAGTGCCGAAGGCGCCCCATATCACGCCGTCCACGGCGAGATCAAGATCAGCATCGTCCATGATAATAATGGGATTCTTGCCGCCCAATTCCAGTGACACTCGTTTCATGGCTTTTGCACATTCGCCCATGATCCATTTGCCGGTCTCCAGGCTGCCGGTAAATGATATCGCTCGGATATCCAGCTGATGGACAACTGCCGCTCCGACGGTCCCGCCGGGTCCGAACACTAAATTGATCACACCAGGGGGCAGGCCTGCTCCTATCAACACCTCCACCAGCTTGATGGTCAACAACGGCGTATCACTCGCCGGTTTCATGACAATGCCATTGCCGGCAACAAGCGCCGGCATGAGTTTCCAGGCCGGGATTGCCATGGGAAAGTTCCAGGGGGTGATCATACCGACCACACCGATGGGCTGTAGCACGGTCATACAGAACTTGTCCTTCAATTCCGAGGTGGTGGTCTCCCCCAACATCCGCCGTCCTTCTCCGGCAGCATACAACGTGATATCGATAGCTTCCTGGACGTCGCCTCTGGTCTCAGGAAGCACTTTACCCATCTCCTGCGTCATCAGAACCGCCAGCTCTTCTTTCCGCTCTTCTAATAGCCGAGCGGCCCGAAAGAGCACCATGGCGCGTTTGGGCGCCGGTGTCTCGCTCCAGACCTTGAAAGCGTCCCATGCAGCCTCCACCGCACGATCCACATCATCCTCACCTGCAACCTGGAATGATGCGAGCTTATCCAGTGTTGCCGGGTTGATATCATCAAAAGTTTCATCTGTGGATGAATCGGTCCACGCTCCACCGATAAGCAGGTTATATTCTTTCATTACTGATACATCAAGCATAAAAGCATATAAGAACTTTTCACTTTTTACATGAAAGAATAGGTGATCTGATAGTGCCATTTTGGGAACTATACAGTAAGCATAAAAATTTATTCTGCGGCAATGTTGACGGGGATTCTACTCCCCCGCTGCCACATCCCTTTCTCCTTAAGTGTTTCAATTACCTCGCTTTTTCGCTCAAACTCCCTGGTTCTGAGCTCTTTACGCTTGATTTTACCACTGATCGTTTTTGGGAGCTCGTTAACAAATTAGATCTTGCGTTTCCCGCACCGAAAAAGAAGAGAGCTTCGAGTGTAATTTTATCGTAAATCACATTGATCAATTCATCGGCAACAGTGGAATCACCTGTAATCACGATTTGGAGTGGAAAGACCTCACTCAGCCAAACATTTAAATAAGGTTCCGCGTAATAATTGTTAGTGGAAACATGGATGAGATAAAAGCATCCGGAGAGCATAAGGCGCATTGGATAACCATATCCTCAGATGAATACGAGTCCATGAAATCAACACTTGAAGTTCTTTCGGACCCCGAATTGATGGAACAGATAAAAGAGAGCAGAGATGATTTCAAAGCAGGGCGATTCAAAAAGCTCCAGGACTTATTTAAAGAAGGCGAAAGCAAGGATTAACTAACGAATTTCGTTTTTATGCTTAAATCCGACAACTACGATTATATGTTCGCTTTCATCTATCTCAAAAAGCACTCTCCATCTTTTCTCAAAATAGACTTCCCATATGCCCCCTAGAGGCTGCCGTAATGGCTTGGCATAAGAATGCGGCGTAGTTTCAAGTTTTACAAGCTTCTTATACAGTCTCCCCTTCAGGTGCTTGTCCAGCTTCTTATCTATGATGCGGTGGATTTTATCAGGGATGACAATTTCGTAGGTCATAGGTAGTTTTCTGTAATCTCCGATCATTCATAAAATGAACGTTTTCATTTTAACCCCCTATATTGGTTTTCCGAATATCATTTATGCCACACGAGGACAGAGATGCAGAAATCCGTACAACCTTGAATTATAATCTAAGCAAGGAATGACCCAGAAGTTCATTTAGAGAGGAGAGGTTGTCTACTCTCCCCGCTGCCACATCCCTCTCTCTTTAAGTTCTTCAATAACGTCTCTCTTTCGCTCGAACTCCCTGGTTCTGAGCTCTTTACGCCTGATTTTACCACTGATCGTTTTGGGTAGCTCTTTTACGAACTCAATCTCGCGCGGATACTTGTAGGGTGCCGTTATACGTTTGACATGCTGCTGAATATCCTTGGCAAGTTCCTCGGACGGCTCGTACCCCTCTCTCAGGACGACAAAAACCTTCACAATCTCGCCGCGTAACAGGTCAGGGCTTGGTATCATCGCGCACTCGAGCACTGCCGGATGCGAATCAACGGCGCTTTCTACCTCAAACGGGCCAATCCGGTAGCCGGAACTGATGCTAACGTCATCAGCCCGCGAGTTGAACCATATGTAGCCATCCTCGTCCATCAGTGCGAGATCACCGGTTAGATACCACTTGCCAACGAAGCATTCAGCCGTTTTTTCCGGCTTGTTATGATAGCCCTTGAAGAGCATCGGATGATCTCTCACAACTGCAATCATGCCCTTCTCACCCGCGGGCACTTCTCGTCCTGTATCGGAATCCACAATTGCGCCCTCCACACCTGGAGTGAACCTGCCCATCGATCCCGGCTTTATCGCCATTCCCGGTATAGTGCAGGCAACCACACACGTCTCCGTCTGGCCATACCCTTCTCGAACCGCTATGCCAAATTTATCGTCGAAGTAGCGAATAATACCCGGCGTGCAGGGCTCGCCAGCAGTTAAAATCACCTTCAAGTCCGTCAAATCGTATCGCTCGTTCGCGTCGTCAATCGCCGTCATAGTCCTGAGTTCCGTGGCGGTCATACAGGCCCGGTTTATCTGCCATTTCGCAAGTAGCGCAAAGAATTTCTCGGGCTCGAATCGGCCTGCGTAATGGAAGTTCGTAGCGCCCGCATTGACAACAGCCCCAAAGGGCGCCCAATACCATTTCGTCCAGCCCGGTTCGGTTGTTCCCCAGCAGAGCTCGCCCGATCGGGTATCCCACCAGTAATAGCGATTCAGCCGATCATAGCAGTACATCACCGAATGGGTGTGTACCACTCCTTTTGGTGCGCCCGTTGTCCCTGAGGTGTAGTTGATGGTTAACCAATCAGTTGCTTTGATTCTTTCAAGCGTCAGATCGCGTGATGCCGCATCGACCTCCTGCCGGAAGTCCCGCCAGCCCTCCCGCTGACCGACAAAGAAGAGGTTGTCAAGTGAAATTTTGCCTTTAACCGCATCGACCTCATCAGCAACGGTGGCGTCACTGGTGATCAACGCCTTGACCCTGGCATCTAAAACGCGATATTCGATATCTGCTCGCCTGAGCATGATGGTACAGGGAACGACAACGCCGCCGATTGCCCAAATGCCGATGTTTACCGTATAAACGTCCGTGCCCCGCGGCAGCAGTACCAAAACCCGGTCACCTTTTTGGATGCCCAAATCTCTCAAGACGTTGCCGAATCGCATGGCTCTGTCCCAGACCTCTCCGTAGCCTGCTTTCTCGACCGTCCCATCGGGGTGCTCAGTAATCGCCATCAATTTCGTTCTATCCTCGGCCCATCTTCTAATAACCTCAACAAAATTGTAGTCCTCAGGAATATTCCATCTGAACTTCGTTCTTTCCGCTTCGTAATCGAATGCGGTTATTTCTTTACCCATTTCTTCAATCATCACCTTCCTTATAGCAGCGTATCAGCGTCCACGCTTAGCCGAAGGCTGGTTTGATGCCTCAAAGCGCTCCCGCTGCGTGAGCGGTAGGTAAGTTGACACCAGAGTTAGCATGTATACATTGGCACCTACTAGTTAGAAAAGATGACGGGTCGACTCTGGTTACTTTGCATCCCTACGAAGCTCGACAGCATTTTCCTAGGCAGACAATTAGTTCATCCATTAAACCGTCAAAGGTGACACGGTCCCTTTCTTATCCAACTCGTAGTGCACCACGGTTATGCATTGCGATGCAAGATACGAAGTCGTTCCAAGCGATAGCTTCTTGTGCTCAAATCGCTCGACAAACTCCGCCTCGCTCTGTGGCAAACCTGAATGGTCGCCAAGAACAAATACCGAGTCCGCTTTGAGCTCTACAGTGTTTATTACTTTCCCTTCCTCATGTAATACGTAAAAGAATGCCCCTTCTGACGCCAACTCCTCTATCAACTGCTGAAAGCTGATTTTGCGTATACGTATCCCGGGATTCCGCCGCTTATTCGCCAGCGCTAGCTTTATCCACGACGCTATATTCCGCTCATCCGGCGAGACGCCCCGCAATAAGTCCCCGTAAAATGAGATAACAACCGGCGGAGGCTGACTACCGCATGCGACCACATGAATGCAGGAGTCCCGTCTCAACGCGTGACTTATCCAGAGCGCATTAGAAATGCAGCGTGCCACGAGGTCCATTCTGCCGCCGCTGCCCGGTAGGTCGTCCAGCCTAAAATCAGGACTGGTAACCGCCTTCCCAGCATAAAGGATGAATTGTCTCATCGTACGGTCTGTTCAACGTATACTTTTTGAGTGGTAAACGGAATCTATTTCAGTTTGCATCTCTGCTCACAAGGTTATAGGCAACCTCTTGCGCCTTCTCCATTATCTCCTCCTCGCCCTCTACTTTTCCCCCCTCCATCAAAATCTTGCCATCGCATATCACCGTATCAACGCAACTACCGTTGGCAGCATAAACGAGATTCGAAATCAAATTGTGGTTGGGCACAAGCGCCTCATTCTGTAAGTCCAGCAGCGCAATATCCGCCAGTTTCCCTTTCGCGATTACTCCGGCATTCAACCGGAACATCTTTGCGGCGTTCCGTGTTGCGAGCTCGAACGCTTCGTGCGCCGGCATACTCGTCGGATCGCCGGAGAACGCCTTATGAACCAACGATGCGATCTTTATCTCTTCGAACATGTCAAGGTTATTGTTCGACGCACATCCATCGGTTCCCAGTGCGATGGCGGAGTATAAGCCTGCATTCTTCAACGCATCGTATGGCAGCGTGCCTGAGGACAGCTTCATATTCGATACAGGGTTATGCACGATCTTCACATCATGCCGCTTCAGCAACACCATCTCTGCCCTGCTCAAATGGACGCAATGGCAAGCAATGACGCGCGGACTTAACAACCCGATTTCATCCAGGAATTCCACCGGACGCACCCCATACTTTTTTTTACACTCCTCTACCTCTTCCTCGGTCTCCGATACGTGGGTGTGAATCAGAACATCGTGCGTCTCTGAGAATTCCTTAACCCACTGGAGGCTCTCTCTCGATACGGTATAGATCGCATGCGGGCCGAGCGCAAATAGAACCCTATCGGACAGGTTTTGACTCGCCGTGTACAGCGCTTCGTTCCGCTTTATCTGCTCCTGCGCCTTCTCCTCGTCAAACCCGTCGATAAAGACCGCAGACAGCATCGCGCGTATGCCACTCTCCGCTACCGCCTTCGCACTGCCTTCCCAGTGCCAGTACATATCATTAAAGAAGGTCGTGCCCGATTTGATCATTTCCAGGCACGCGAGTTTCGTGCCCCAGTACACGTCTTCCTCCGTCATCTGCGCCTCTACCGGCCAGATCTTCGTTGAAAGCCATTCGTGCAGCGGCATGTCATCGGCATAGCCCCGGAGGAGCGTCATTGCCGCATGCGTATGCCCGTTGAAGAGACCAGGAATCGCAGCTTTTCGGCTGCCATCAATCACAAATTCCGCCTCGCTTACTTCGCTCTTACCACTGCCAGCGTCAGTAATCGCTGCTATCTCATTCCCCTCGATGTAAATGTTCTTCTCCTTTCCTTCCACCAACACGTTCTGTATTAGAATTGACATGGGTTTACATCATTCACGCTCCCAAGGAATAGCCTAATCCTGTTGCAAGGATCCCCCCTGACAGTGTGGCCACGATATTCACGTGATGCTTAGTTAACCTGAACGGTTTTCGGTCCTCCACCGTTGCGCCGAGAACGCTGTCAATAACGCAGCCTAAAAACCCTGCTACGAGGCAAATGAGAAAGAAGAATAGCTCCCTATGCATTAAAGCACCGGAAATAACGAATGTGAGACCAACAAGCGAAATCAAAGCAGATCCGAGCACTGCAGCGCCGAAACCGGGCAAACTCACGCCGCCATTGGTGCCCACGGGCACTTTTTCAAGCGTCGTGATTAATCTCGGATTCCCCTCTGCTTGTCCGATTTCCGTTGAGAACGTGTCTGCACAGGCTGTAGCGACTGCACCGGAGAACCCGAGCAAAAACAGCGTGTTCTGACTGGAAACGGCATAGAGCACGGCGAAGATGAGTGGTGATAAACCGTTGCCCAGTACGTTATTAATGTCTCGCATGCCCCTGTTACCTTCCGCAACACCGAGTGCCGCCTTCTTCTCGTACTTATAGCGCGTTACCAAGTTTCCGAACAGAAAGAACGTGAAAAGCGTAAGCAGCCCGGCATAACCAAATTCAGGTCCAAAAAGTAGTAGAATGAGCACGCCGAGTGTGAGCGTCCCTGCGACTGCAGAGCGGTTTATTTTACGCTTCGCGTACGCATAAAGCACGGCTGAAAAGGCTATTAATACCGTAATCGCGGTAATCACGAGGTGCTCACTGACTGTCATCAAATTAGAAGAGTGTTTCTTGCTGCTTATTAAACCTTCTCTATTGCGCTATCTGCTTATCCACAACGCTCTCGGGAATGATCTTACCCATCATAGTGAAGCTCTTTATCTTCTCTATGAACTTCGTCTTCATTTTACCCTCTAACGCATGCTCGAGCACATCCTCTATCGTTACCACTGGGGTGATCTTCACCTTATCCTTATATTTCTCCTCGATGAGCACGTCATTCAGGTTGGACTGAGGAATCAGAACCTCTTTGATGCCCGCCTGTACTGCTGCCTCTATCTTCGGCGTTATTCCGCCCACTGGCAGAACGTCACCTCGCACGGAGAGAGAACCCGTCATCGCTACACGCTGATTCACTGGAATGTTCTCCAATGACGATATAACCGCAGTAGCAACGGAAATGCTGGCTGAATCGCCCTCTACGCCTTCATACGTGCCCACAAACTGAATGTGAATGTCCTTTCGGGATATGTCCTTCCCCGTGAATTTCTTGAATACCGCAGAGACGTTCTGCACCGCTTCCTGTGCGATCTCCTGCAACCGACCGGTTGCTATTACCCGCCCTTCCTCGCGCGACTGTGCAGGCGTAACCTCGGCAATTATGGGCAGCATCACCCCGGAATCGCCCACTACCGCAAGTCCGTTCACCCGGCCGACCTCGAACCCTTCGGTTTTGAATAATTTATAGTCCTTCCTGTGCTCGAGATACTCATCAGCCAATTGCTGCTCCACCGACCGTGCCATCATCTTTGCATTAACCACGTGCTCGCCCGTTGTGTATTTCGCGCCCTCTGCACGGGCGATATCACCTGCTACACGTACCAATCCGCCGAGATCCCGTAAAATGAGCGTGAGATGCCCTTTTCTACCTGATCTTCGCATCGACTCCCTTATTATCTCTTCCACGCCACTTCTATCGAAGTGCGGGATCTTTTTATCCTTCCGTACCTCCTGAGAGACGAATCTGACTAGTTTCTTTCTGTTCTCTGGAGTGTCGTCCATCGAATCTTTCATATAGATCTCGTATCCATAGCCCTTTATTCGAGAACGGAGTGCAGGATGCATACCCGCGATGGCATCCAGATTGCCGGCCGCAACCATAATGAAATCACACGGAACCGGATCGGTCTTTACCATAGCGCCAGCGCTTCGCTCTGACTGCCCGGTTATTGCATATTCCTTCTCCTGTAGCGCCGTGAGCAGGTTCTGCTGCGCTTCTATCCGCAGCGTGTTTATCTCATCGATGAAGAGAATGCCTTTATGCGCCTTGTGAATCGCACCTGCTTCCACCCGGTCGTGTGCTGGCGTCTCCAATCCGCCGGACTGGTACGGATCGTGCCTTACATCGCCGAGTAACGCGCCAGAATGCGCACCCGTTGCATCCACGAATGGTGCAGTATCTCGTCCTGCATTAGAGACGAGCAGCTTCGGCATCATCGCTTCCTCCTTCGGCATCATCCAGCGAAACACTAAAAGCACAACCGCAGCAGCAATGATTGACCAAAAGATATACTCGAAGCGTCCGGTTTGGAGCGAGTAGATCAAACCCATAGCCATGATGAGGAAGAAGGTGAACATGAAGAACGCATTGCGCATCTGAATGCGCTTTCTCACTTCCAGCCGCTGTGCATCGACTATCTCCTTCCCTTTGCCGTGCGGCACAACCCGTATCTTCGGATTGTTTTTATCTTCTATATTAGGATACGCCAGAGTGTCCTGTAACTCCTCCTTGGGCAGTAATTCCGCCATGCTGCTCGCCAGCATCGACTTTCCGGTACCCGGCGTGCCGATAAGCATCACGTGTCTTCTCTGCTGCGCCGCTTTCTTCACCACTTCCACGCCATGCTCCTGGCCGATGACCTGATCAATCAGCAACTTCGGAACCTCTATATCCTCCGTTGTCTTCAGCTCAATACCTGCTAACAGATCACCATCGATCTGCATATCCTCGGCACGTGCCCCTTCCGATTCGCTCATTCGCTCTATTTTAATTCACCCTCTCGTTAGTTACATCCTTACGCTTTATAAGATAAATAAGTTTCATTCTTTGTTGTTCTTATACGTATGCACGGCATTACGCCCCTACCACGCAGTAGTTCGTCTTTTGGAGGATCACGACCCGCTCCCCATCTCGAACACATCGTGTATTGCTTGCGCTGCTCGGTACGCCTCGTCCTTCGTCACAACAATGGAGATATTGAACTCCGAACTGCCCTGAGAGATCATTATCACGCTTATGCCCTCTTTACCGAGTGCAGAGAAGATCTTCCCTGCAACTCCCGGCGTTCCTGCCATACCGGCACCGACAATGCCCATTGCGCACACGTTACTATCAGACGTGAAATCGCGTATCACCGTACCGCCGGTATTTATGCTCTGTATCGCCCCTGTTGCTCGACCTAATTGCGCGCTATCGATAACGAACGAGATCGTCATTTCAGACGAGCCCTGACTTATCATGATGATGTCCACATTCTGAGCGGCTAAGACCGAGAATAGACGCGCTGCAACGTCAGATATGCTCCGCACACCAGTACCCGTGATATTAATAATAGAGGTGTTTTCGATGATGGTAATGGCTTTAACGGCTTTTTCCGTCTTCTCCGCCTCTTTTCCTATCAGTGTGCCTTCGTCCTCCGGTTTGAACACATTCTTCACTCGTATCGGTATTTGTTTCGCCATTACGGGCTCTATCGCTCGCGGATGGAGTACCGAAGCACCGAAGTAGGATAACTCCATCGCTTCCCGGTATGAAATGTACGGTATCTTCCGCGCATCCGGTATTATTTTGGGATCCGCACTCATTATGCCCTCCGTCTCTTTCCAGAGCCAGATCTCGTCGGCATCGATCGCCGAGCCGATTATGGTGGCGGTGTAGTCCGAGCCGCCTCTGCCGAGCGTTGTGATTATCCCTTTCCGCGTCTCGCCGATGAAGCCCGTTACAACGGGTATCGTAGTGCCCAGTAACGGTGTAATTCGCGCCCGTATCTCCTGTTCCGCACGCCCGATCAATTGTGCGTTGCCGTATTCTTCATTTGTTAGTATCCCTACTTCACCACCGGTGCAGGATACCGCGTCCAGACCCAACGATTGGAGCGTGCCCGCCAGTATGGGCGCTGCCAGTCGTTCGCCGAACGAGCTAATATAATCCAATGATCGTGGCGTTAATTCGCCTAAGAGGCAGATACCGACCAACGCTTTCTCCAGTTCCGAGAAACGATCGTTTATCGTCCCTTTTACACTTTTCAACACTTTTCCGTCTGATATAGCCTCGGAAGCCGTTATTTCATGCTTCTTTCTGAGCGCCTCGGCGAATTCTTTCACCTTCTCCGTGTTCCCTTCCTGAGCTACCTTTTTAGCGTTATCCAAGAGCGCGTCGGTAACCGTAGAAAGTGCGGACGTTACTGTGACGATCTCAGCTCTTTCTGCCTCTTTGCGCTCTTCTTCCGCCGCCTTGAAGCGCTTGATCAGTTGTGCTACGGTCTTTATCCTCTCCCCGTCTGCAACCGCTCTACCTCCAAATTTCATTACCACTCGCATTCTCTTCTTACTGCCCCCTCTTCTCCCTCAAATTTCGCCTCGTGCTCTTCCGTATTCTACTTAGCTCCCGTTCCAAAAAGATTTATATGCGGTGATTTAAAAGTTACGTAAAGGTTGGTAGTAGCTTATAGTCCAACGAGTAAATAGCGAGGTACGTATAAAAAATGGCAGGACAATTGGGTGGAACCCCTATAATATTATTGCGAGAAGGGAGCGAAAGAGCAAGAGGAAGAGAGGCACAGAGTGCGAATATAAGCGCGGCGAAAGCAGTTGCTGCTGCCGTTCGTACGACGTTAGGACCGAAGGGAATGGATAAAATGCTTGTGGATTCCCTTGGTGACGTGGTTATCACAAATGATGGCGTGACGATCCTCAAGGAGATGGACATAGAGAGCCCAGCAGCGAAGATGATGGTCGAAGTGGCAAAGACCGTGGATTCCGAAGCGGGCGACGGCACGACCACATCCGTAGTTCTCGGTGGCGAACTGCTGAAGAAGGCAGAAGATCTTTTGGAGCAGGAATTACACCCCGCGGTCATCGCATTGGGCTACCGACTTGCTGCTGAGAAGGCGAGAGAGGTGCTGAATGAGATCGCAATTGATGTCGCGATAGACGATGACGAGGAACTGAAGAAAGTGGCGCAAACGGCAATAACAGGAAAATCAGCAGAAGCTTCCCGTGATTTCCTCGCTGACATTGCGATTAAAGCGGTTAAAGCGGTAACAGAAGAGACCACCACGGGCAAGAAAGTGGTTGACGTGGATAACATCAACGTCGAGAAGAAAGTGGGCGGCCGAATGGGTGAGACCGAGCTGGTGCAGGGTATGGCCTTGGATAAGGAAATCGTGCATCCAGGAATGCCGCGGAAGATAAAGAACGCGAAGATAGCACTGATTAATGCCTCTTTAGAGGTGAAGAAGACCGAAACGAGTGCAGAGGTGAAGATACGATCGGCAGATCAGCTCAAGAGCTTCCTCGCGGAAGAGGAGCAGATGATGCGGCGACTCGCGGAGCGCATAAAGGAAAGCGGCGCGAACGTTGTGATATGCCAGAAAGGAATAGACGATCTGGTGCAGCACTATCTGGCGAAGGACGGCATTATGGCGGTGCGACGGGCGAAGAAGAGCGATTTGGAGATGTTAGAGAAAGCAACGGGCGGTAACGTCGTGAGTACGGTGGAGGACCTGGCGAAGAGCGATTTAGGACACGCGGGACTGGTCGAGGAGCGCAAAATCTCAGGGGATAAGATGCTCTTCATCGAGCAGTGTAAGAATCCTCATGCCGTGTCTATCGTGATACGGGGCGGAACGGAGCATGTGGTGGATGAAGTTGATCGATCGCTGCACGATACGCTTCGGGTGCTCGGGAGCATAATCGAGGATGGCAAAGCGGTCGCCGGCGGTGGCTCGGTCGAGACAGAGTTAGCGTTAAAGCTACGGGATTACAGCGCGTCACTCAAAGGCCGGGAACAATTGGCCGTGGAGAAATTCGCAGAGGCGATGGAGATCATACCGCGAACTCTGGCAGAGAATTCTGGGCTCGATCCCATCGACAAGCTGGTCGCGTTGAAAGCCGCGCACGAGCGTGGCGAGAAGTACGCGGGCTTGGACGTTTATACCGGCAAGATCGTGGACATGCGTGCGAGTAACGTGATCGAGCCGTTGAGGACCAAGCGACAGGCAGTGCAATCGGCAGCCGAAGCAGCAATAATGATCCTCAAGATCGATGATGTCATCGCGTCGAAGAAGGGCATGCCAGCACCTCCAGGCGGCGCAGGCGGGATGCCTCCAGGTGGAATGCCCGAAGGAATGTACTGATCACTCTTACGATTGTACATTCGTTCATTCACACACAACACATAATCGCGCAGGAACACTCGGAGAGCAGCATTTCTGTTCTCTGAGGTGTATTTTTATTTCATGGCCGTCTTGAGTATTTTGGTTTGGTTCTAGTTATACACATAGACTTTCATACACTACCAAATTTTCGTTTTACCTATGATTTCTCATATTATATCACATCCACTCATAGATCTAGAGAAGATAATTCGTATATAGTGTTATAATTCATATTCTTTGAGGGCATATGGGTAAACCTGAGGAAAACGGTGGAAATGGCGCATTCGAACTAAATCATTTCCAGAAGGATGCACTAAATGAACTTTGTAACATCGCGTCATCTCATGCGGTAACGTCTCTGGCTGAGATGACCGGTAGAACGTTCGATATGAAGTACCGAGTTTGAACGTGGTACCGCTAAGAGATGTGAAATACCGTATAGGGCTGAAGAGATCGTTGCAGGAATTTTAATTGGGTTCGAAGGCAGTTTCTCAGGGTATATTTATATCCTCTTCCCAGAGCACAGTGCGTTCCAGCTTGCTGATCTTCTACGTTGTAGAATGATCGGGGAGACAAAAAGCATCGAAACCGAGATGGAAGAATCGGCATTGATGGAAACGGGTAACATACTCGCTTCGGCGTTCTGTGATGCCACTGCGGACTTCCTTCACTTTTCTCTGGTGCCCTCTCCGCCATCCTTTGCGTTTGATATGGTGGGTGCAATGATAGAATATGCACTTATAGAACCATTCCGACCACGAGAAACTGAGCACGTAATTCTCTTCGAATGCGCGTTCCAGGATTCAGAAGAGAGAGATTTTTTCGGCTATCTCCTGTTCTTTCCACATCCGAGCACTCTACAGTGGATTTTATCGCTGCTCGAGAAGAAACTTTCTGAAATACGATAGAATCGTTGATTGTATGAAGGACTGGCGAAAACAACGAGCTGAACAAAATGCAGTATCTTATTGAAAGTATCTTATGAATTCCGTGTGTGCCCGAACTCTCAACAAAAAGAAGCTAAACCGGGGACAGAGGGAGAAAGAAGCACTTGAAACGTAAGAGAAGTGATTCGCTCCCACAGGTACCGGTACGCCGACTTGTATACGGGCTGGCTATTCAGTTCCGGTGTATTTCAACCGACCACCCTTAAATTTAAAGTCCGGCGGCCTCTGCTCCGTTTCGATCAGTTCGCGTGTCCTGCCAGATATTCGTGATTCGATATCCTCTGCCTCTTCTTTTACTGCGCTCTTCGCTATGTGCAGATCATCAATCTTCAGCATCCCGGTAGCGGCATACGCGGCCGAGATAACCGCCTGTAACTTCACTGCTAACGGATCTACAATCCCTTCTTCCCGCATGTCTTTCAAGGTCTTATCCTTCCCTGAGATCCCGACGGTTTTATTGCCCGCATAATGCGCCGCTCTGAGCTGTGTGAGCGTATCGATCTGATCCATGCCGCTGTTCTTCGCTAATGCCTTGGGTATACATTCCAAAGCGTCGGCAAAGACGTTCACCGCCAATTGCTCCTTGCTCGGGATCGTTCTCGCGAAGTTCCTTAATTCCGCCGCGCATTCCGTCTCTACTGCACCGCCTCCTGGCACGATTCGAGCATCCTCGCATAAGCACGCAACCGCATGCAACGCACTCTTTATGTCGCCCACCATACCCTCTAAAATCCTGAGATGCGCGCCGCGAATAATGATCGTAGAAGCCTCCTTATGCGGGCAGTCCTCGAAGAATACGTGGTTCACTCCGCCTATCTCGTGTTGCACTACCCGGCCAGCGAAGCCAAATTTGTCCTCCGTAAGGTCACTGACGTCCTGCACTATCTTTCCCGCGGTGGTTTTCTCCAACCGCCTCAAATCCGTCATTTTCACGCGCTTCATCAGCATGATTCCGGCTCTTCGGAACTTGTCCAGCGCATCTTCATCCACGCCCCACCGACAACAGATCACGTTTGCACCCGAAGTTATGACCGCATCAATAAGTTCATTGAAGATCCGCGCTCTGACATCCCGGAACTCCCGGAAATGCGAGGCTTGTGAGAACTTGACATGGAAATCGAACGCTCCAAGGGTTTCACCCGCTTTGCTCCGCTCCCTTGCCGCTGTTCCGGTTTTCAATTCCTTTCTGCCTTTTATTTTTGGCTCTTTATGTTCCAGCGGGAAATCGAGCAGCGCTATCCTCGCGTTCTTCACGTCTGTTGGGAGATCATCCAGAACGTCCCGGTCAACGACGACGCCTTCGAAGAATCGGGTCTCACTTACCCGCCCTCCACTTTTCGCCTCTATTATCACTTCATCCACATCGATCGGCAACTCGCCGCTTTTGCTTATCCTTCTTATGCTCTGCACGATCGCATCGACCAATCGATCCTCCTCGCAATACTCGCCCCTCTTCAATGCGGTCTTCGCCACGTGCCTCAAATATTCATCGCTTTCTTCTATCTCAACCGGCGATGCTAACTCATCTAAAACCTCTTTTGCACGTTTCAGGGCCTTTTCATAACCGCTGACAATCACATTCTGATGGAGGCCCAACTTCTTCAGCTCAAATCCTCGCCCCACCAGCTCACCGGTGAGAATCATTACGGTAGCTATGCCATCTCCCACTCGTTCACCCTGTGTCAGGCCGGCATTTAGCAATATATCCGCAGCAGGATGCATATATGCCAATTCCCGCGCGATACTGTACCCGTTACTGGTGACGAGGTCCTCTGTTTCCAACTTCGTGGCACCACTGGTTATCATCTTCTTCGCGCCCAGAGGTCCGATGGTGGATTTGAAGATATTGGAAAAGGTAAGGGATATTTGAGCATTTGCCTCCTGGATCTCCTCGGGCGGCACTTCACCCGGCGGTAACTCATCCTTTATTGTCATCTTTTCTCGTTCTCCTCGCTATCCTCCCTATAACGAATATATCATCAGCTACAAATAACTTTTAGCTTTTAGATCTGCTAGGATAAACGACGGATTTTTGCAAACTCAAAGGAGAGCAAGACAACCATGAAGCAATTGAGCGTTTGCCATAGATGGTGGCAAAGGAATGAGTTAAAGCAGAAGAGTCACTTCTAAATCATAATGCAGCTTAACCCCCTTTGAGATAGGCCCATTTACGGAAGTGCTCCCGTATTATATCCGACCTGCCTACTATTCCAACCAGCTCTTTCTCCCCTTCTTCACTCCCGCCCTTCACCACGGGCAATCTCCCCACGTGATACTGGTCCATCTTAAGTAAAGCATCCTCTAAAGGCTCTTCTACATAGGTTGCTATTACCTCCTCCACGCACATCAGCTTCACCTTCTTGTACGCTGCTTCCTCTTCTCTTTCCCGCTCTAAATCCACTACGGTCGTTATTCCTATCATCTTCCCGTGGTCATCCACGACAGGGAAGGTGATATGTCCGGTTTTCTCGGCGAAATACAGCGCCTCTATCACCGTTGTGTCGCCATGAATGGTGAGCACATCCTTCGTATACGCATCTTTCACTTTCAAGCCCTCGAGGATATCCACCATGAACTCCCTCCGGTGTGCTGGGGAATCCTTCCTTATCTCGTACTGGCCCGGGTAAACCGTCCGTTTCCGTACGAGGGAATAAGCGGGCACGATCGCGAGTAACGCCGGAACGAAGAGCTCATAGGAGCCGGATATTTCAGAAACGATGAAGAGAGCGGTAAGCGGCGTGTTAGCAGCCGCTCCGAAGAACGCCGCAGCCCCTATGAGTGAAAAAACCCACGGGTTGCCGACCGTCCCAGGGAATAAATAGTTAAGACCCTGTCCAATAGCGCCACCTATCGCGCCTCCAATGGTCAAGGAGGGTATAAACGAGCCACCACTACCGCCTGAGCCCAATGTTAACGCCGTTCCTACTATTTTGGCAAGAGCAACAAAGGCCAACACACTCAAAGTAAGCTCGCCGTAAAAGGCCAGTTGCAAAAATCCATAACCGCCACCAAATAATCCACTCGCTATCCCTATTCCTCCATCGCTTTGCGGGTTAAGTGCTCGTATAAGGAAATAGCCGATGAGAAACAGCATACCGAGCAAAAATCCACCTATACCGGGTTTAAGATAGTCAGGAATGGTTAATTTTTCAAAGAAGAACGAGCGTGAGATTTCCAGCAGCTTAATAAATAAGAAAACAAACGGGACACAAACGAGTCCCAGAGCCAGAAAGAGAAGGAGAGAAAATGGTTTCAAAAGAGTTGCAAGGTCATATTTTCCTATCTCATACAGAGGCCCCACACCAAAGAAGGAACTGGAAACAATGTATGCGGTGATAGAACAGATAATTGCCGGAACCAACGCTTCTATTTCCATATCTCGCTTATATAACGTCTCAATGCCAAAGAAGGCGCCGCCAAGGGGGGATTTAAAAATCGCGGCGATTCCCGCTCCTGCAGTAGCCGCTACGATTTTCCTCCTTTCTCTTTCCCCTACTTTCAAAAATCTGCTGCATACCGAGCCTATCGTCGCACCCAGCATTGCACTAGGGCCTTCTCTCCCCGCACTCCCACCTGAGCCAATTGTCAGCACCGAACAGATTCCTCTCACCAGACCGTCCTTGCCCGGTATTATGCCACCCCTGTTGTGAAAGCCGTCTATGAAAACGTCGGTCTCGTGCAGTTCTGGGTTGTTAACGGGAACCAGTTTGTACTTGATTAGTCCGCATAGCAAACCGCCGACGGCGGGAATAAGAGCCAGGAGAACCAATAGATAGGGATTGGAAAAAGCATCGCCTAAGAGTGGGCTGAAAACGAAGAAATGCGGTTCATTCTTGGGTGACGGTGGATGATACCCCCCGAGATATTCCAGGAAGAACGGCTGGGCGAAATTTAACGCTACAAAGAACGCGGCGATGGCCAGACCAACTAAAACGCCTATGAGTGCATAATAGAACGTCTGTTTAGCCCACGTTTCGACATATCGCATTTCTAATGCCACTTTTTCTTCCCCTTCCCTTTAAAAATCCCGCTAGTACTTTATATCCTCACCCTCATCTAATAAAATGTTTGCACATATGAGATGCAGTAAAGGCAAATGCACTTACCCCGCAATCATCCATCAGAGATATTCAGGACTGCACCTCTGCGAAGCCCATTTCGTCGAGGACGTCGAACGGAAGGTAAAGAGGGAGATGCGGAAGCAGTTAATGGTGGAGCGCGGAGATAGAATCGCAGTGGCCGTGAGCGGCGGAAAGGACAGCTCTGCGCTGCTCTACATGTTCAAAAAGATTTTTCAAGATCGAAAAGATCTGGAATTCTTCGTGCTCTCCGTGGATGAGGGGATAAACGGCTATCGATCGATAACGCTCAGCAATGCGGAAAAGATGGCAGAGCGGTTTGGGGTGGATTTTTTCCGCGTTTCCTTTGAAGAGGAGTTTGGTTTTACGGTCGACGAAATCGCAGCGCGAGGTTTCGAGCAGGCGCCGTGCACGTTTTGTGGCGTTCTGCGTCGGAAGTTGATGGATAAGAAAGCGAAGGAGTTGGGTGCAACGAAGGTTGCCACTGCGCATAACCTGGACGACGAAGTGCAAACGATCATGATCAATTATATACGGGGCGATATCGAGCGATTAAGACGGCTGCGAGGCCGGCGTGAAGAGTTCGTTCCACGGATAAAGCCGTTAAAAGACGTTCCGGAGAAGGAGGTTGCACTGTATGCGATTTTAGCGGATATCCCGATAATCACCGCTAATTGCCCTTACGCTGCGCGTTCTTTCCGGTTCACGGTGAAAAAGATGCTGAACGAGCTTGAACGGAAGCATTCGGGGACGAAATATTCGTTGATGCGCGGCTACGAGCGGCTTTCCGGATTGTTGCCAAAAGCGCCACTGGGAATGAAGCTTTTGCCGTGTGAGCGCTGCGGCGACGCGTCAGCATCACGTATCTGCAAGGCGTGCGAGATATTGGAACGGATGAAGTGAACGCATGCGGAAGATTTAAGACAACAGAAAACCCTTTTAGTTAGAGGAGTGGTGAGAGAAAATGAGTGAGGAATTAAATGCAATTTTAAAGGACTTTTGGGAAGAATTTCGGAAGACGGTTAAGGTCGAAACGGCAATTGGTGAACCCATAGAGATGGGTGATAAGACCCTGATCCCCATCTTCGCGATTGGCTTCGGCATCGGCAGTGGCGGCGGCAGGGGAAAAGAGAAGGAAGGGCAAGGATACGGCGTGGGAGGCGGCGGTGGAATAAGTCCCGTGGCTCTTGTAACGGTGTTCAAGGATATACCAGGGCCTGAAGGGCTGAAAGTGCTCTCGCTGAAGCCGTCAGGGACACTTGAGAAGATCGTCGGAGAGGCATTGCCCATGGTGATGGAGAAGGTACAAGAGACGAAAGAGGGCAAGAAAGGGGAAGAATAGACGTTAATCTTGTAGGTTCCTACGGAGAGGGGGCTCTTAGAGGAGCTCTCCCTTTTTTAGTATGATACCAATCATCCTGGCCGTTTTAGTGGTTTTTGCCGTGTTGATAGCTGCTGCGCTTATCATTCCCGTTGAGATCGCCATAAAACTCATTAAAGAGAGATCGATTGCAGAAGGGCGAGTGTCGTTTGGTTTTCTAAAGGGCACTGCTTCCGGGCACGTTGACTTCAGTCCCGAGAAACAGGAATTCCGGTTACAAGCCTTAGGCTTCACCCTTCTCAGGAGACCGCTTGAGAAGCGGGCTGAGGAGAAGAAAGCAAAGGCTGAGAAGCCACCTACCGATTGGAAGAAGGTTGCGGGGCATGCGGATGAGCTCTATGCTGCCGGGAAGGAATTAGCAAGAGCACTCGTCAAGAACACGTCCCTCAAAAGTGTTGAGGGCACGGTGAAAATAGGACTACCCTATCCGGCTCAGACGGGCATGCTGATTGGGTGTCTTTATGCAGGTAGCGGCATAGCGAAGGCGTTTCTACCTGAAATCCACCTCGAAATCGAACCTTTTTTTGCAGAGGAAAAATTGGATGCTGATGTAGAACTGGAACTTAGCCTGCCGCTCTTTAAAATGATCATACCCCTAATCCGATTCTTCCGCAGCACGAGGAAGATTTTCTGACGTTGTGTTCCAAGTTTTTATCGTGCAAACGTCCTGCGGAACTTAAACGGCGAGAACTCAACGCCGCCGCCCTCGTAAAACTTCGTGAACCACTCGTAGTAATGCAGCCTGACCGCGTGGATTCCGGACATTATCGCCTCTAATACTACGACGACCGCGGTTCCGAGTATGAACACCACCACAGCCAAGCCGATATTTACCTGCGAACTCATGAACGTCAACAGAATGAAGACTTCGATCAACGCTGCGTGCGCCAACGCCAGCGCGAGAATACGGCCGTACGAGATGGTATTCGCGAGGAATCGGAAGAAGTTCTCCAGTACCGCTTCGATCACACCCGTAATGGCAATGATGAAGAGGTCGATGATGGACGGCTTCCCGTGCGCGCTTTCGTGCTTCAACTCATGAATGAAGCTGAGCAAAAAGAGCAAGAGTATGGGGAGCGCGACGAGTACCGCAAAGCCCTGCATGACGTTGATACTCTCGATTACACTCACAACAGCGACAACAAGGCCAATCTCCGCATCTGCTACAGAAGAGCTGAGGAGCACGAGTAAGAAATAGAGCGCACCCACTAATGTCCAAACCTTGACGATCCCCATTACGGTCCCTAACGTGTCTTTATCGGACAGCTTATTCGTCACACCCAGTACCACGCCGAGGCCCATGTGCAGTGCACCGATTAACAGTGTAATGACAAACATCCCAGTTACGTTCGGAATCGGCTCGAACCATAACGGCTCATGGATAAATAGCGCATGAAGCACATGCGGGACCTCCATCTCCATCGACGAATGAACTAAGTGTGCAGCATATTCACTGAATCCGAAGAATTCGCCAAACAGGAGGCCGCCAAGTATAGAACAACCGCCGCATAACGAGATGATCATGCCCATGTCTTTCATACCTTTCAAGCCCTTAATTCCGAAAAACATTGCCAATCCGAGCAGAAGCAGTAAGAGCCCATGTCCGATATCGGGGAACATAAGACCGAACAGAACAGGGAACATGACCGCGGTGATCAGTGTTGGATCTATATCATGATAAGAAGGAAGGCTGTACATTCTGATGATCGATTCAAAAGGCTTGACGATCTTGGGATTCTTCAGTAACGAGGGCACGCGCACGTCCGTTCTTTTCGGCTCCCGCACCTCGATCACGCACAGGCCGCCTACCTCGCCGTTTATACCTTCGATGACGGTATTCACCTCTTCCTGAGGCGTCCAGCCTTCGATCACCCGCACCCGCTCACTCGCGCCGAAGAGGATCTTCACCCGTGCCTTGCTCTCCTCTATCTGCACGAGATCTTGCATCGTCAGCAGGTCTTGAAGCCGCGTTTGCCTGAGTTCGTCAATTTCGCGTTCCTTATCCGTGATCTCTACCTCAAGCTCGCGTATCCGCGCCTCGACATCCCCGATCGCGTCCTTTACCGTCGCGGGCAGCTCACGTAGTGGCAGCTGGTACGGCTCGAAGTCGACCATCCGCAGCGCACGCTCCACTTCCGTCTTGTCCTTCTTTAAGGCAACCACAACGGCGAACGCATGCGAGGAATCAGTCGCTTCTTCTGCCTCCGTTATACCCTTTGAGACAATAACGTGGTTTCCGCCGACTGCTTCATCCAGCGTTGTCCCTAACTCGTCCAGATTCTTGCTTGGCACTTTACCCACGTACACCGAGGTAAAGTCCTTCTCACCGACGAAATCCAGATCAATGCCAAAATCATCTAACGCCTTTAATATCCGCAGCAGCGCCTTGGGACGTGATAGTTCTCCTCGCAACCGTTCATTAGCGGTAGTTAACGCCGTTACGGTCTCCTCCAAGCTGCGGAACTCGCTCTCTATCTCCTCTAAGTCTATCTCTTCTACCGTGATCTTCGCCGCTTTTACCGCTGCTGGCTGTTCAGCACTGCCCTCCTCGTCACCTTCAGCCGCAGGGGTTAGCAGAGCCCTCAGGTTCTCTATTCGAGTCAAGAGTTCAGAAGCTTTCATTATCGTCTCTTCTGCCTTAGATGGCTCTATCAGCCCGCCCCATTCATCCAGGAATTCCTTTATATCCGTGATATGAACATTACCCAAAACGTCGAGTCGCTTGATTATGCCGTCGATATCCTTTTCCAACGCGACAACACGCAGTTCCCTCATCTCCGCAGGTCTCAGCATCGTATGTATGTATCCTATCTTGTTTGTCCTTACCCTATCCGCACCCTTACACTTTGGGTTTCTGTACTTATATACCAAACGAAATATTATGCCTTTTAAAACTTTTGCTTTTACGCGCGGGCGGGGGAATGAAACTTTTTATATGCCGAGCGGCATGGTTATGGTAGGTAGTAACCAAACGAAAGAATAGAGAGAGAATAGGGAAGGAGAGAAAAATGGAAGAGAGGAAGAAATTCAGCGATTTGAAGCGAGAAGTGATAGATGCAGGTAAATGTACACTGTGCGGTGAGTGCGTTGCTACGTGCAGGTTGCTCGATCTCGATTATCTACGTATGGACTTTTCGGAGGGTCGACCAGTGCTCGGAGAAGGGCAGCAGCACCCGCCAACGTGCGGATCGTGCTACGCACCCCACGGGAGACCGGTGAAGAGCGGCGACCAGCAATGCCCGATCGATTGCGGCTACTGCTACTATCAATGTCCGCGGGTAGAGGAACCCGAGTTGAGAGAGGGTTTGGAGGAGTTTTACGAAGTTGTGAGTAAGGATGATGCGATACGAGGCGTGTGCCATAATGGTGGCGCGCTTATTTCGCTGCTCGCCTCGGCGCTTGAAGATGCGATGGTTGAAGGCTGCATAACCGTTGCGAATCGTGGTGATGCAACGCCGGAAGTACGTGTGGCGATGAATAAGGCCATGTTGATGGAGAATGCAGGTGGCAGTTATGGCTATTCCGCGGCACTGACCGGCATAGCGGATGCGATTTTGAACTACGGCCTCTGGAGCGTGGCTCTGGTAGGAACGCCGTGCCAGATGGCTGCGTATGAGAAGATGCTCGCTGTTGGACGCGGCACACACAATGCCCATGATTTCTCGTCCAATGTGCGGTTACGAATCAGCCTGCTTTGCCAGGGTGCGTATTCGTATGACGCTTTATTGAAGGACTTTATCGAAGGCAAGCGAGGTATACCGGCTGATACGATAACGAATTTTGAAATTCAGGACGATGGTCTGCACGTGTATGCGGGCGATAAGGAGCTGTTGCATGCAGGGCTCGACGAGATCGCGAATTACAAGCGCGAGGGCTGTAAGATCTGCGAGGATTTCATCGGGCAGTTTGCGGACATCAGCGTCGGGCATATCGGCTCGCCTGCGGGTAAGTCAACCGTGATCGTGCACACTGAGATTGGTAAGGACGCATTTGAAAACGCACGGCAGTGGGACTTTATAGAAGCGACGCCGATGGATGAACGGGGCGTGAAGCTGATACAGCTGCTCCAAGAAGATAAGAAGAAGGCCGGAATGGCCGAGAAGGCGCGAAGGCAAGCGCAATAGCCTCGATAGATTTATAGGCTGGTACCACAATGGAAATCGAAGACCTGTTAGATATTTCAGCGGAGATACGAGAATCTCTACGAACCTACCTTGCGGAGACTGCAGACCATGGCGAGGTGGTCAAGAGGCGGGCGCAGGACGTAACGAGAAGAGTAGACCTTTTCGCGGAAGAAGCGTTAGAAAATGCGTTACAGAACCGTGACCTCTGTGCACGGATAATTTCAGAGGAATTGGGCGATCATGTATACCCAGAAGGCGGTGAGCCGGAATTCACGCTCAGCTTTGACCCTATAGACGGATCTACCAACGCTACCCTGGGAATTCCGTTCTTCTGCTCTTCGATCGCGTACTCGCCGAACGTGGCGCACATTGCGTTTGAGGATATTCAGGCGAGTGTGGTTGCGACTATCTATGGCAAGACCTACTACGCGGTGAAGGGCGACCACGCATGGGTGGATGGTACGCAGCTTCCTCGTGAGATAATGGGTAAGACGAAACGCGCGTTCTCCATCTACACCTACGGTGCAAGTTCGATACCTGAGCCGCTGCTGCAGTTCTTTACAGGCAATAGGACGAAGGTCATTCGCGTCCTGGGCAGTATCGCGCTGGAGATCTGCCTGGTTGCCGAGGGTGCTCTGGACGCGGTAATCGACGTCCGCGACCTGGTAAATGGCTATGACATTGCCGGTGCCGCCTTGATTTTAAAAGAGGCTGGAGGAGTGATAACGGATTTAGAGGGCGACGAGCTAAGGACCGAAGTAGGAGAAACGCACAATCTTTCTCTTATTGCTGCTTTGAAGTCTGAGGTTCATGCGGAGATGCGTGAGATGGTGTTGTCAAAATAAATCGAAAACCTAAAGGCTTTCAAGTAGTTCAAGCCATTCTTCTCTTGTTAGCTTAGCGTCGTGTATTATCTTTCGAATCATCCCTTTTCCAATATCTTCGCCGGTATGAACGGTAATGAGCGTGGTTCTCCCGTCGGGATGGCGCATGAATAGATGACTGCCTTTTTGTCTAAGTTGTTTGAATCCTCTCTTTTCAAGTGCCTTTATTACAGTTTTAGCGGGAAGTGGTTTGATCTTTTGCATCTCTTTTGACGTTCTGATCGAACGCGCTTATATTACTTTATTCGAAGCTCCTTACAAAATGATGATATAAAGCTCAAGAATTAAACAGTAACTTCAACCTTCTGAATGCCCACAAATGCTAAAGGAACCTCCTCTGCGATTCCCGATTCAACCTCTAAGTAGAGCTGTATAGCTTCTTTTATCCGCTTTTGCAACTCATCTAAGGTTTTAGCTTGTGTATGGCAGCCTTCCAGTTCAGGTACCGATGCGACGTATATCCCATCTTCATCCTGCTCGATAACGATGGTGAATTCCTTCTTCATCCTAGTTTTCCCTTATCTTTGAAGATTTAAAAGGTTTTTCATAAAGGTCGCTTATATTCTTTTTTAGCAGCCGTGTGCTGAACCAGCCGGGAACCACAACCACAGGAAAGTGAAGACAAAAGTAAAATGCGGATAGCGATAGTGAAGAAGGACAAGTGCCAGCCGAAGAAGTGCACGTACGAATGCATCAAGTACTGCCCGATGGTTCGTACCGGGGAGGAGACGGTCGTCCAGGGAGAAGATAGCAAGCCGATCATATCAGAGGAGTTGTGTGAAGGCTGCGGGATCTGCATAAAGAAATGCCCGTTCTCTGCTATTTCTATCATAGGCTTGCCCGAAGAGCTGGAGGGTGAAGAGGCGCATCGTTACGGCGAAAACGGGTTTGTCCTGTACGGTATGCCGATCCCGAAAGCGGGGAAGATAACCGGGCTGTTAGGCCAGAACGGGATCGGGAAGAGCACGGCGATTAACATATTGTCAGGACTGCAAGTGCCGAACCTCGGCAACGTCGATGCTGAGGTTCAATGGAGCGAGATAATCAAGCGCTATGCGGGCTCAGAACTACAGAATTACTTTGATAAACTCTCTAAAGGCAAAATTAATGTTTCTTACAAGCCGCAATATGTGGATGCAATACCGAAATACTTCGATGGCACGGTATCCGAGCTGCTAGCAAGCACGGACGAGACCGGTGAGTCGGAAGGGCTGATAAAGGCGTTTGAACTCGCATCGGCACTGAATACTGATATAAAGGCACTCAGTGGCGGCGAACTGCAACGAGTTGCGGTAATCGGCTGTCTGATACGTGATGCGGATTTCTACTTCCTGGATGAGATAACGCCGTATCTGGACATTTATCAGCGTGTGCAGGTGGCGAAGGGGATACGAACCGTTTTGGAGGCGAAGCCGGTGGTTGTGGTGGAGCACGACCTCGCGATCCTGGATATGGTCGCGGATTACGTGCATCTTCTGTATGGCGCGCCGGGCGAGTACGGCGTGGTGACCCTGCCGAAGAGCACGAGCAGAGGAATAAACGAATATCTGAGCGGTTTCTTACAGGCGGAGAACGTGCGGATACGGGATAAGCCGATCGAGTTCACTGCGCATCCGCCGCGTGAGAAGCTAGAAGTACGTAACGTTTCCATCGAATACGACGACTTTGAGAAGAGCTATGGTGAGGACGGCTTCGTCTTGGAGGCGCAGCCGGGTACTATCGAGGAAGGCGAGGTGCTGGGCGGCGTTGGGCGCAATGCAATTGGTAAAAGTACGTTCGTGAAGGTTCTGGTAGGCGATATCAAGCCAACAGTAGGGCGCGTAGCGTCTAACATTACCGTTTCGTACAAGCCGCAGTACATAAAGGGCACGTTGGATATGAAGGTCAAGGATTTCATCTATTCACTCAAAGAGGGCGGATTAACCGATTCCGATGAGATTGATGTGATACGCCCGCTAGGGATACCGGAGATCGAGGAGAAGTGCATAAGCGATCTCAGCGGCGGCGAATTGCAGAGCGTGGCGATCGCTGCGTGTCTTTGCCGGGATACTTCGTTCTACGTGCTGGACGAGCCGTCGGCGCATCTTGATGTGGAGCAGAAGGTGCGGTTGATCAAGACCTTACGGCGGTATGCGGAACGAAGGGCGGTAGCAATGCTGATCGTTGACCACGACATCTATGTGATCGATCTGTTGAGCGATCGGCTGATGGTCTTCGAGGGCGTGCCGGGCGTCCGCGGCGAGATAAAAGGCTGCTTTGAGATGCGAGAGGGCATGAACCTGTTCTTGAAAGAGTTAGGTGTGACCTTCAGGCGCGACGAGAGCACGCTCCGGCCACGGATAAATAAAATTGGGTCGGCGAAGGACCGAGAACAGAAGGCGAAGGGGAAGTATTATTATTTGTGAGGGTTGTTTTACGAAATACAGTCATTCAGTTAATAGCTCAGCAAGTAAGTCATCAACAGACGTAACTTCCTTAACTTTTCCTGCTTTTATATCCTGGTCACTTTTACGGAGTGCTTCCATCGTTTTTTGATTGTTTAGAATCTCTACTGAATCAACGAGTGCGTCGAGATCTTTTCGAGTGATAATCATCATATCTCCGCTCTCCACCTTTTATCCTATCTGTTGATTAGTTGATCTTTAAACCTTATATCTCCAAACTCAATCGACTCGCGAGTATCAAGTAATAACCAGCCAGGCCTTTCCAGCGTCCCCACTTCTCGGCGATTTCACGTGCCTCGGCGCCGGAGATTTTGCGATCGTTACAGTAATAGTGCGCGATATGGCGTCGCAGCCCGAGGTCATCCGCCGGTATGGCTTCTAATTTGTGCATGCCGCGCAGCATCGTCAGCTCTGCGGTCCACACGCCAATGCCTCTTATCTTAACCAGTTCCTTGATAATTTTCTCTGCATTCTCGTAGGTTTGGAAGTGCTCTAAATCCAGCTCGCCTTTAACAATAGCAGTAACGATGCCGTGAATATACTCCGCTTTGCGCATACTCAAGCCGCAGTTGCGGAGCTGTTCCATCGTTCCAGCAGCTATGTTTTCTGGCGTCGGATATGCGTAATAAACTTTCTCATTTAGCGTTAATTGGTCGCCAAACGTTTTGATCACGTTGCGTTCTAACACATGCGCCACGTTGAGTGAGATCTGCTGCTCTATGATCGAGTCAACCAGCGCTTCAAAGACGGTAGGCGTGGTCGGGCTTTTTAAGCCTCTTAATCTTTGGGTCAACGTTGCCATAGTCGTATCGGTTTTAACCGCGTCATAAAACGCAGTGAGGTTAAGTGGCAAATTGAAAAGTGAGGTGACCAAATCTTCGATTTGCTTCTTGTCGTTCGTGGAGATTCCTTCGGTTAGTTCGATAGCTAACTCAGGAGTATCCACCGTTCCCGACGAGGTTATCGTAGCAAGCATGAGCTTCTTGGTTCTGAGAACCTGCCAGTACTTACCGTTCTCGTAGGTGCGGATTTGAGGATCGCCGCCCGCAAAAATGGTTGCGCTGAGATGGAAATCGAAGGGTGGTACGGGTTTTAGCGTGAGGTTCATATCTCATTTCAGTACAAACGGTGAAGCGTTATAAATGTTTTTTTGATGAGACCGATAGCGGAAGAAAAAAGAAAGTTTTATTAGTTATGAGTGTATCTTTATCCCTATTTCAGCGCTCTAAAGTGTTGAGAGTATTGAAGTAGCTTGTTGGACTAATGGTAAAAGAGGCGCTTATAGAGGTTGATGCGAACGAAGTAGCGGAACACATTAAAGCCGCTGCAGAAGATGCCGATAACGAGCAAGAACTATTGATGAATGCGGCACCCACATTGACCTCAGTTCTTGGCAAGCTCGGCATAGCGAACTACGATGTCCACTATGAATTCAGGACTGGGCGGGGCACGCTGGTAGGAGGGGGCGAAGGGATAATTGATGCGCTTTATGGCCGTGTGGTCGTGGAGTAAGAGCGCCCCGGTG
Source organism: Methanomicrobia archaeon (assembly GCA_016930255.1). Lineage (NCBI taxonomy): Archaea > Methanobacteriati > Methanobacteriota > Methanomicrobia > Methanomicrobia archaeon. The sequence goes on from JAFGHB010000083.1 coordinate 34,525, forward strand.
CGCTTAAATCCCCTGCGGGGTTTAATCACGCAAAAGAGCAGGTGATAGGCTATATTCAGCAACTGGCACCCGCAGCTGAAGATTGGCAGAGATATTTTGGGGTGGTGTTAGACGGTCATCAGGTAGGTTTTGTTCGGTTCCGGGAGCGTTGGTTGTCTGATGGTCCGTATCCCGTCAATGGACACACGATACTCACGTTTCTGGAAGCGCTCAGAGGGTTGAGAAGGTGGCCGCTTAGGGTAGAATTGTTGAACAAATACCTCGGTGCGGGGAGCCCCGTAGCTGAGACGCTTATACGGGTGCTTTACGAGACGTTAGCCACTAATAGAGTGCATAAACGGGTGAAGGTGCTGTTTAACGATTGGAAGCGAGTATTCGGGCAGGTTTGCGGCTATTCGCCGGAGAAGATCAAAGGATTAGAGAAAGCTTACGGCATTGGTAAGGATGAAATCGATTATGAAGGGCTGCTTTTCGCTGTTCACACGTACTACGCTCTTTTAATGAAATTGCTGGCGGCGGAAGTCGCCGTTTCTCTGGGCGACGGTTACCTTCAGTCTTATTTGAAGAAGTTTGAGGAGGCTTATTATCAGGGCCATGACGAGCTGAAGGATATGCTGCGGGACGTGGAGGAGGGCGCCATCTTTGCAAGTGCGATAGGAATAAAGAACTTCTTAGAGGGCGATTATTTCGGCTGGTATCTTGATGTATGGGATGAGCAATTAGGATAAGCGGTGAGCAAACTTGCCAGCGCACTTTCGAACTTTGAACCGGCAACACTGGAGCACGAGCCGGATGAGGCAAAAGATCTGCTCAAGCGGTTGTATCAATATCTCGTTCCGAAGAAGATACGGCACGATTTAGGCGAGTATTACACCCCGATTGGCTTGCTGAACTCGTCATTTCGGAAGTCGGGTACGATGGCAACGTGGATAAACGGTTCCTTGATCCTGCGTGTGGCAGTGGCACTTTTTTGGTACTTGCAATAAAGAGAGCACGGCGATATGCACTTGACCATTTTAGGGACGAAACAGAAACGTTGGAAGGGATATTGAAGAACGTCGTGGGTTTCGACTTGAATCCCTTAGCGGTGCTGGCCGCGAGAACGAATTACCTCATTGCGTTGGGCAAGCTGATAAAATACAAGCGAGGCGAAATTGAAATCCCGGTTTATTTTGCGGATTCCATTCTCGTGGACCGAAAGCCAACGGTCTATGGAGTTACGCAACGGCTCATAACAGAAGCAGGAGAGTTCCAGATACCGACAAGCGTCGTGAGAAAAGGGCTCTTACCGAAAATACTCGCAGTGGTAGAGGATTGTGTGAAGACGCCGGAGTGCACAGAGGAGATCTTTGAGGAACGGGTGAAGCGCGAGGCATCGAGGGCTGGAGCAACACTGAACAAGAACGAGCTCTATGTTTTGGACGGACTTTTCCACCAAATCGCAGATCTGGAGAAAGATGGAAAGAACAGAATATGGACTAGAATCTTGAAGAATTCTTTTGCTCCCTTGCTCCAAGATAAGTTCGATTTTGTTGTTGGGAATCCCCCGTGGGTGAACTGGGAGAGTTTGCCTAAAAATTACAGAAATGGAACAAAAGACCTGTGGGAAGATTATAAGCTCTTCACGTTGAGTGGCATGGAGGCACGACTTGGCGGCGGTAAGAAAGATATTGCTATACTCTTTACATATCGATGTCTGGACCGTTATTTGAAAGAGCGGGGCAATTTTGCCTTTTTAATAACACAGACAGTATTCAAGACGAAAGGCGCGGAGGAAGGATTTAGAAGGTTCAAAATAAAAAATGAGCCGATTAATGTGGTAAAAGTCCACGATCTGGTGGAACTCAATCCATTTGAAGGTGCGAGCAACAGAACAGCGGCAATTTTCATCAAGAAGAAAGGAGAGACTACCTATCCCGTAAAGTATGAATTATGGAAGCGCAAGAAGAAAGCGAGAATAGACCTGAAGGATAGCCTGGAGGGGGCGTCTGAGAAGAGTTATAGGATAGAACTTTGTGCTTATCCGTCGGATGAAGAGAATATACTTTCTCCGTGGTTAACGCTGCCGGAAGATACTTTTGATGCCGTAAATAAAATGAAAGGCTCGTGCCCCTATCGGGCATATGAAGGAATTAACACCGGAGGTGCAAATGCGGTTTATCGGCTGAATATTTTAGGTGTTGCGTCTCAGAGGAAAGATGAAATAGAGATTCCTGCTTATTTAAGGAATATTCTAGGATTTAAAGGAGAGGATGTTGAGATAAAAGATATTGTAATTGAAAATCTAATCACAAACAAATTAAAGAAAGAGGTGGAATCGGTTAAAACCGCTATAGAGGACTTCTTCATTTATCCACTGATATCAAAACAACATCTCAGAAAATGGAAAATACAGGGTTATATTTATACTTTGCAGATGCAAGATCCAAAGAAGAGAGTCGGTTATGACGTAAGCTGGGTAAAGGTCAATTTTCCAAAGACGTACCGGTATCTCAAGGGGTTTGAGAAAATACTCAAAGAGCGTGCTGCTTACATGAAATATCTAGAAAAAGCACCAGTTTATAGCATGTTTAACCTTGGCGAATACACATTTAGCCCCTACAAAGTCGTATGGAATCGGATAGGAAACAAATTGGAAGCTTGTGTGATAAGCTCAATGAATGACGAAATTTTGGGTGAAAAATTGGTATTACCAGAAGAACATCTAATATTTATTCCTACAGAAAAGGAAGTAGAAGCACATTTCCTTTGCGCGCTCATGAATTGCACGATTTTCTTCTTTTGTTGCTCGCTATTAACACACTCGGCAGAAATACCCAAAGATTTGAGCTGCTGGATTTGGTCACGCATTAAGGCAATAAGGGGAGAAAATACCACGGTTAAACCGTCGAATACGATTGCGGGAAATTGATAACAAAGCGACTTCCCAAAACCGGTTCGGTGTATTAGCAGTATCCGTTGCCCGTTAAGTAGACTCGCAACTGTTTCCCATTGTTCATCATAAAACCGATTTAACCTGAAACGTATTCGCAATAAATCCTCAGCCTGATTTCGCGTTAGAGCCATTGGATACTCCTTGCCAGTTCAGTGCAGCATTTTACCTAATTATTGGTTCTATTCTTATAAATAGGTGTTACATATGGATGTATTTAACAAGATAACAAAAGTGGCGCATATCTCGAAAAAATAAGATTATAATTCATAACCGAACTTTTGGGCAAACATCTCTACGATTTACCGTCTATCCGCCATTGGTAGGATGATCTGGTCTTGGGGGTGAGAGATAAGTATTAAAACTTAGGTGCCAAACTATACTAAAACAGTATAAATGAGCAAAAGACGGAAACCGAAGACGTTCGAAGAGATGGTAACGGAGCTGGAGGAGAAGATACGAGAGGAAGAGCGAGGGTATTACGGCGAACGGATGGTTGAAGAAGCGTTAAAGCCGAAGAACGTTGGCGAGCTGGAGCAGCCCGACGGCGCTGCCAGCATAACGGACTCCGAGGGGGATACCATGCAGATACACCTGCGCATTGACGGAAATATGATCACGGATAGCAAATTCATCACCGAAGCTCACGGTCCCGTCATTGCGTTTGGCAGCGTGGTCACGGAACTGGTAAAGGGCAAGACTGTTGACGAGGCTGCTGAACTAGGAGAGGATGCAGTTGTGGCGGTTCTCGGCGGTTTACCGGAGGATGACCCGCATACACCGGAGCTTGCCGTTCGTACGCTCAGAGCAGCGCTGGACGATTACAAGAAGAAGCAAGAGGGGCATCAGAAATAGAATTAACAGACGAGGTCTTTGAAATTAGCAATCGAGGATACAGAAAGCTCTAACGAAGTTTTTAAATACCGATAAAAACAAAAGGATGATTTATGCCCTTATCTAAAAAGACATTCATTCTAGGCTTGACACTCGTTTTAGTGGTTGCTAGCGCAGCTGCGTACACACAAACACCCGACGACAACACCACAAAACAGAAAGTAAAAGCGGGGGCCTCATCAATCTTATCTGGAATACCTGGTATTGGCAAGTATTTTGGAGACACCGACGGCGACGGAATCGTTGATGCCAAAGACCCACACCCGTACGACCACGAGTTCCCAGCCACAGCCTACGCCGAAGAAAAGGGTCTTCCCCAAGATATAGTTGACCAGTTATCCCCCCTAAACAGCGGTCCCGATGGAGTGTCCCTGTTAGACACCAACGAGAAGTCCTTCATAAATTGCCTTTCGGGATTGGATTATACCCAGCAAATAGAACTTGTCAAATTGGCAAGTGATGGGAAAATAACAAATAATGACCTTGTTCTCCCAGATTATATTAAATCCTTAGATCCGGTTTTAGCCAATAAAATTCTGTCAGCATTTTCGACATATATATCGACAGGAGATATCCCCGGAGAAGCCGCAGACCAAATACAGTTCTTAAAGGGCCTCCCCGCAGAGAAACAATTGGAATTAATTGAAATTGGATTGGCAACAAACTATGATTTAGACGGTGACGGGATGAATAATTATTTTGAGGCAAATTACGGTTTTTATAATCCTCTCGTTTATAACGGCAGATATGTTATTTTATTACATGAATGGTAAGAAGATATCAATACAAAAATACATGCGGACATGTACAACTTTTTTGCTGTAAAACAAAAAATTCCACCTGAAAATGTGATAGAATTGTATGATGAGGAAGCTACTTCACAGAATTTACAAAACGCAGTTCAGAAAATCGCCGGAAAGGCTGACGATAATTCTCTGGTTTATGTTTATCTTGATGGTCATAGTGGAACAGGATATATAAAACTGGCTGACAGAAGAACACCTTATGAAGAAATTGACGGAGGGCTGGATGAAATTAATGCGGGTCTGGTAATTGTGAATCCGGATGGTTGTAAAAGTGGTAGTGCAATTGAACCAATGAAAGAAGGACCCTGCCCGAGAATTGTTATAACTATGACAGATGCAGAAACAAACACTGGGGGTTGTGTTACCAGCAATATTGCTCATTTAGTGGGTTGTGATATTGAAGAGAGAAGACAGCATTTTTATAATTTCCCTAAGGGACCGGACTATCATCTTAAACAGGAGCTGAGATTCATTAAAGATTATGATACTAATCACGACGGCTATTTTTCTTTAGGAGAAGCCAGAGGTTTTGTATTATACCAAAATCCTGATTCCCAGCTAAGCGACCCCCTAAATTTAGCTCCAGAGGTATATATCGGTGACTGGAGAGTTTATAGGCCAGAAACAATTGAAAACTTATTATATACAGAATAAATATTTATGGACACCATTGAGAAATGGATTAGAAAACAGTTGGAAGAAGGCTACGCTCCTGAACAAATCAAAATCTCGCTTCAGAAATCCGGTTACGACCCTGCAATCGTTGATAAAATTTTAAATATAGCCACTCGCAGAATGAAGGTTAGACTTTCACCCGCATCCAGTGACCTTTAAGGAACACGACGTAGATGACGATCGCCCTCAAGAATGTCTCAACGGCCATGCCCAGCCAGATGCCGAAGAGGCCCATACCCAACCAAAACCCGAACGCATAGGCGAGCGATAGTCGAATGACGATGAGGCTGATGAAATTGACGTACATTGGCACTTTGGTGTAGCCCGCGCCGCGCATACCGCCGGCGAGCGTGAAGAATGCACCTAACGCGGGCTCGGAGAAGCCGATAATGAAGAGGTAGAGCGCTGCCAGGCTCATAACCTCCTTATTACCCGTAAATACCAGTGCGATATAGTCAGGCAGGAGTATGAAGAGTAAACCCGCAAGGGTCATGAAGATCAGACAAAGGTAGGTAGAAGCGAGCACGACCTTCTTCGCCTGCGCCTCGTCCTTTGCGCCCAGGCACTGACCGGCAAGCGTGGTAGCCGCGATGCCAAAGGCAAACGCAGGCATATATGCAACACTCTCCGCACGCAGCCCGATCTGGAATGCGGAGTAGCCAACCGTCCCAAAGGAGAGTATCATCACGGTGAAGATGATGGACGCAACGCTCCACATCGCCATGTCAATACCCGCAGGGATGCCGATCTTGAACATCTTCTTTACGGTATCGAGCCGGTAAGTGATGTCCCTGCGGTAAACCGGATGCGTTATCAGCTTGTGGCTGGCTTGGAGCACCAGATAGACCGCAAAGGCGACGACGTATGACGTGCCAGTGGCGATGCCCGCGCCGAGCACGCCGAGTTCCGGGAAGCCGAACTTGCCGAAGATGAGCACGTAATTCATCACGACATTGTAGACGTTTGCAACGATATCAACGTACATCGGCGTTTTCGTATCGCCCGCAGCCCGTAAGATACCGTGATACACGATAATGAGCGCGACGAAGGGGTAAAAGGCGAAGATAGCCCGTATGTATCGCGTGCCTTCGGTTATGACGGCGCCGCGAGCACCGAGATAGTAGATCGCGGAGGGACCGGCGAAGATGCCGAATAGCGTTATCGGTATCGAGATCAAAATGAGCGTGATCACCGAATCGGTTGCCACACGCTGGGCTTCTGCATAATCCGACTCGCCCCAGCGTCGTGCTATTATTGCGATCGTGCCGGTAACGAGCCCCATGGTAAGCGGGAAGAACATGTGATACAGCGTGAAACCGAGCCCAACCGCACTCAAACTGATATCCGCCGGCGGATACCGGCCAAGCATAATGGTATCCGCAATGATCTGAAAGGTCATGAGGATATTGGATACGAGCGCAGGCAGTGCAAGGGTCATCACCCGCTTGTAGATCGCCCTGTCCATGTCTTTCCTATACTATACGGGTTTATCTTCGTTTTTCGTAGGAGTAGGTAGGGTAGGTTGTGTACGATATTCAAAAAGCAGGATAATTCAGAAAGTCCGCTATTTCGGGTGGTTTGGATTTGGTTTTTACAAAGAAACTCCGATGGCTTGGTTTTGTTCGGCTCAAACCGTTTTAAAAGTTGTGTTTGATATGCGGCCGTCTGACAAAGAACGACGCGATCGCCTTGTTGTCCGTGTAGACGGCAAGCGGGATTCTCTTCGCGGCTTGGACAAGCTCAAAGTCTTCGATCTGACCTGTTAGAAACGGTGAGACAATAATCTCAAAATATTCCGCTAAATCCTTGATGAAGAACTCTTCGAAGCCCAACTCGCGCGCTAAGGTGAATAAAATGGAAGTTACCGTCTTGTACGTATCGCCGGTGCAGGTATCGTCATCGACGAGGAGCAGTTTGCGGCCTTTTAATTTCTCTTTCGCCGCTCTGATCGTTGCCTCAATCTCTGCAGTATCTCCGGTTGGTAATCTGAGCACGGCAGGGTTCCGACCCTTAACGACCGCTAAATAGCGCGCCAGATGTTCCGCATACAAGCAGCCACCAGGCTCCAATCCGATAACGCATAACGGTTGGTTTTCTAACAGACCGTCTAACTGCTCTCCGATTCGGTCAACAAATGCGCCCTGCGGGGTGGCCCAGTACGCGCGATAATCACGCTGTTTCACCTCGTCGAGCTCTTGCCTCATCAAGCGGAACGCGTCGAGATCTTTGCGTTTAATGAAGTAGAGAATGCCTTGCTTTTCGGCGTGCAACTCACCGTAGCGAATCCAGCGCTTCACGCTCTCGGGATGCACACCCACGATCCTGGCGGCTTCCAAGACGGTTACCTCTGGTTCCATGGTGCTCATCTAATTGTAAATAAGCAACAACAGTTAAGTTGTTTTGATAAAAAAAGAAGCTAAACTAGCCGTTGTTCGGAAACCTACGTATCTCTAGCTTTGAAAGTTCATGCTCCTATTCAACCACCATCTCAGGAATTCATCAGCAGGAGGGGATAGTTTAATATTTCTCAATCCTATATGAAGTGTTATGAGGTACTGTATCCCGCGATAGAACCTTAAGTAAGCACAGCAAGTCACTTCCCACCACTAAAAAATGATAGCGGGGCTTTAACCAAAGCTCCCAGGGAAAAATCGTAGAGGGTTGTGAAATCCAACAAAA
>JAFGHB010000084.1 GCA_016930255.1 Methanomicrobia archaeon
TAACCTGGGATCCGTCATGGCTGTACCGTGTCGATTATTACTCGCCCATGGTCGGCGCTGCGGAGTTCATACTAAACGTAACCGAGCCGCCATCCGTGCCGCATGAGGAGGTTTTATGGTATTTAGGCTCTTTCACAGCCGCGCCGCTTACAATAACACTGGACAAAACAAGCGTTACGGTGAATGAGGATTTTACTATAACGGTAGAATCATATAATGATATATCGGGCTTATGGGATCTGGTAGATAATGCAGCGGTACATGTAGGCAGCTCTAATTACACGACTGGCCTCAACGGAAGCGCGGTAATCGCACTGTCGAAGGCGGGCACGTATACCATCTATGCCAAAAAAGAAGGCTGTGTCCGCTCAGAAACGAAGTCGATTACCGTAACCCCGGAAGGGGGTGGCGGTGATGACGATGATGACATATCCTGGTGGTTGGACGTTAGCGTTAGCTTACCCGAAGGATCGTTCACTAAAACCGCCTTTAATACCAACAAAATCTTCTCCATCGGGTATCAGACTGCCTTCGGTGCACTGCAGAGAGCATCGGAAATCAAGGGCTTCGAGTATACAATAGAAGAGTGGGATTTTGGTCCTTTTGTCTATTCTATCGGGGATAAGCAGAAATACGACGAAGGTGGGACGTCTGGCTGGATGTACCGGGTAAACAGTGAGGACCCGCCCAACGTGGGTGCGCACGACTACTCCGTCGATGTCAGTGATGAAATAATCTGGTACTTCTCAAAGAACATGGACACCACTCCGTCGACAGCGTCACGGGCATTGAGGATAACAATCAAACAGCCTAGTGAAGGCTCTGGAAGCAAGGAGAGCACGAGCTCACCAACGCCTGCCCCCGCACTAACGCAAGTACTAGAAGAGACCAAAACGATCGCCCTCATCGAAGCAGGGTCGAATGCTTCGGTAACGTTTGACAGAACGAATATCACACGGATCATTATAACCGCTAACAATACCATTCGCAATGCAAGCGTTATGATTCAACCACTCGGTGAAGCCTTATTTGCCATAAACGTCTCTGGCGTGCCGTATTGCTACTTTAACGTCACCACCACCAATCTAACGGATAATGCAATAGCAAATGCAACCATCGAATTCAAAGTAAACAGGACCTGGATAAACGCGAGTAACGTAGATAAAGCAACGATCATTTTGAGTAGATACCACGATAATCACGGGGATACCTTGCCAACCGTTAAAATCGGGGAAGATAACACGTCACTGTATTTCAGCGCAGTAACACCGGGCTTTTCTGTATTCGTAATCTTCGGTGAGCGAAAAACACCCCCCGACTTGGTTTCAAGCCCCACTCCTACCGTTTCACTCCCTGCACCTGAGACAACGCCGGAAAAAACAGCTTCGGCCACGAGGACGCCACTACCAGCATCAGCAGCAATGCCACAGATACTGATCCCAAGGCAAAAAGAGAGTGTCGTAACCATAGGGGGCATCGTCGTACTGCTAATTGTGCTCGCCGTATATTTTAGACGGAAGAGGGATAGCGAATGAGATCGAGTAAGAAGAGGCCGGTGTTATTCAGTTTTACGCTGCTTCTCTGTTTACTGCTGAGCTTTAGCTCGTCCTTTTCGACCGCTTCAGCCACCCCGCAGGACCAGCAGCAGTACCCGTTGCCGCACAATGACGCCAGAATACAACAGGCGTTGGACTATCTACGCACGTTGCAAAATGACGACGGGGGATTCAGTAACCCGGGTGAGGAAAGTTCGCTGAGTAATACCCAATGGGTCATCATGGCACTCGTCGCTGCGGGCGAAGATCCCCACGACTGGATAAAGAACGGACAATCCCCGATAGACTACGTGAGCGCGAATGCAAAGAATCTCGCAGGTTCCACGGATTACGAGCGGATGATTCTCGCGTTGAGTGCCGCAGGGGAGAATCCGAGAGCTTTTGCAGGGCGTGATTTTGTGACGGAACTCAAGCAGACCTACCTGAAGGAAAATGGCCAGTTCAGCGATTTTAGCTATACGACCATCTGGGGTATTCTCGCACTCTCAGCAGCGGAAGAAGACGTATCCAAATCGGCAGCGTGGTTAAAGCAGCAGCAGAACGCGGACGGTGGATTTGCATGGGTGCCGGGAGAGCAGAGCGATTTTGATGATACCGCAGCCGTCATAGAAGCGTTCAGTGCCGCTGGTGAACGACCGGATTCAACCGTTATAAGAGAGGCCCTTGAATATCTGCATGCGGGTCAGAATAACGACGGCGGCTTCAGATATTTTGGCAGCTCCCCTTCTAACACCGCTTCTGATGCCTGGGTCATCCAAGCCCTTGTAGCGTGCGGGCAAGACCCACAGGGTGCGGCCTGGACGGTAAATGGAACTAATCCAGTAGACCATCTCCTCAGCCTTCAGCAGCCCGATGGCTCCTTCTATTACACTTCGTACATAAAATCAAATCCCGGCTATATGACGGTTTGTGCTCTCACGGCGTTGCGCGGGCAGCCGCATCCTATAAAACCCCTGCCAAACGTGCAACCACACGAGTCAATGGAAACAGCACCGACCACTGCGACGACAACACCGGTAGCAAGCACAAGCGCTCCCACGCTTACTCCTCCACCCACAATGCCCTCGCCGCAACCAGCAGCACCTACCGCAACGATGGCAGCCGCATTAACTCCAGAATCGCCTCCCGAATCCGTTGATGCTACCACGGTCCCGGGCTTTGAATTTTTAGTCTGCTGTAGCGGCTTGCTCATCGTAGCATTTACCGTTTTACCGCGGCGTAACGTTTAGCTTAGCTTGGCTAGAATGAAGATCACGATGAAAACGAATAAGACCATACTAATACCGGCGTTATTGCTCCTGCTGACGGTCACCCTCTATCTGCTCCTTTGGGGTCACCTACCGGTCGATACCGGTCAGTCATCGCAAAGCATAGCAGCGGTATCTCCGCCACGTGAAGCTACAAACGTTTGCGTTGCCACAAAAATAAGTGCTACGTTCTCAGATGTCGTCAATCGACCCGCTGTAGAAGCGGCCTTTGCCATCGAGCCCTCTGTGCCCGGTAGGTTTTATTGGACTGGTAACACAATGACGTTCGTGCCCGGCACATCCCTGGCGTATAGCACCACCTATACGATACTGATAAACGACGAGGCCTGGCGATTCAAAACCGCCGGGGACAGGTTTTCGGTGACTATCACCGATGACCTCGGCTATACGATTACATTCACAGAGAAGCCTGAGCGAATCATCTCGTTAGCGCCCTCCAATACCGAGATCCTGTTTGCGCTGGGGTTAGAAGAGAACGTCATCGGCGTGACTGAGTATTGTAATTATCCGCCAGAAACCGAGGATAAGGAGAAGATCGGCAGTTACACCACGCCTAATATCGAGAAGATCGTCAACCTCAACCCGGACCTGGTCTTAGCGGCCTATGGTAATCCAACAGGAACAGTTGAAGCGTTAAAACGCTTTAATCTTACCGTTGTGGGCTTAAACGCGAGGAATTTGTATGAGATCCTTTATAATCTGAGACTGGTGGGGGAGCTAACCGGAACGTCTGCGAATGCCTCGGTCTTAGTCGCGGATATGGTGCAACGGATCGAAGTAACCGATGAGCGGATGAGCAGATTACAGGATGAAGAAAAGCCTACGGTCCTCCATATAATCTGGCACGACCCCATCTGGGTGGCGGGCAGGGGAACATTTGAGGATGAGCTGATAAAACGGAGTGGCGGTGTGAATATCGCCCCGGTTGAAGGATACCGGGCGCTCTCTCTGGAGAAGCTGATAGAACTGAATCCAGATGTTATCATTACGCCCTCGGGGAGTGGCATGGGCTGTACGCAGACAGACTTTTGCTACGAGTATCTAATGAGCGAGCAACGATTATGCGGTCTTGAAGCGATTAGAACGCAGCGGGTCTACGTGATAAATGCGGATATCGTTTGCCGTGCGGGTCCACGGATCGTGGAGGCGTTGGAAGAGATGGCTAAGATGTTGCACCCCGCTCTTTTTGAATGAGCGGTAAATGCTCTTATACGGCGCGTATCCGCAAAACAAAAGAAGCCTTTATTTACGTGAAGTGGAGATGAGAGAGTGTGAAAAAAGAAGATAGGAGCGGAAAAAAGAAAGTGTTCTCTTCATGGAGTGGGGGAAAGGATTGCACGCTCGCCTGTTATAGGGCACTGAATGAAGGCTGTGAGGTATCGTTCCTCCTGAACATGTTAGCTGAGGATGGCCAACGAGAACGAGCGCATGGAACGCGCCCGTTTCTGTTGCGGCTGCAGGCAGAGGCCGTAGGAATACCAATAGTTCAGGTAAACGCCTCGTGGGAAGGCTATGAGAGCAAATTCAAAGATGCTGTGGAAGCTTTAAAGGTAAAAGGAGTAGAAGGCGGTATTTTTGGTGATATTGACCTTGTAGAACATCGCGTATGGGTAGAGCGGATTTGTAGCGACCTCAAAATAGACCCGATTCTCCCCCTTTGGGGCTACAATGCCGAAGATCTTCTGCTTGATTTCATAAATGCGGGATTCGAAGCGCTCGTCGTGGCAACGAAGGTAAATGAGGACTGGCTCGGGCGCACGATCGATCGCTCATTTATCAATGAGCTTAAGGAGCTTGATTTCCATTTATCCGGCGAATCGGGCGAGTATCATACGTTCGTCATTGACGGCCCGATCTTCAAGCGGAGGATAACGGTGCGCGAGGCAGAGCGGGTGCACATCGGGGAGAACTGGTTCCTCGATATAACGAAGGGAGAATTAGAATGAAGCGAGGGACAATTGCGGCGATAAGTGCTGCGATAATCGTTGTTGTTAGTATACTTGCATGGTCGTTGGTACAACTGCACATACCGGAGCGAGCTCCAGAACCCGAAACATACGGCTCCACCGTAATTGATGATTGGGGGAGGCCGGTAACGCTGGAGAAGAAACCAGAAAGGATTGTTTCGTTAGCTCCGGTTAACACTGAAATACTCTTCGCACTTGGTTTGGGAGAGAACGTGGTCGGAGTGACGGAGTTTTGCACGTATCCACCGGAAGCGGAGACAATAGAGAAAGTGGGCGGAATGAGAACGGTAAGCGTGGAGAAGGTGATTGCGTTAAATCCTGACCTCGTCTTAGCTTTGAATCTAAACGGTGAGGAGGCCGTGGACACGCTTGATGACTATTTCCCGGTGTTGGTCATCGACCAGCAGAAAGTGACGAGCATAGAGGACATTTTCACACGGATAGCGTTGGTGGGTAAGATAACCGGAGAAGAAGAGCGAGCAACGGCGTTGATAGTTGAGCTGAGGGGACGGGTAGAGTCGATAACAAACCAAACGGAAGGAACGGAGAAAGTGAAAGTCGCGTATATCATCTGGCACGACCCACTCTGGGTAACGGGCAGTGGAAATTTCCAGAACGATCCGATTGAGAAAGCGGGCGGTGAAAATATCTTCGCTGATATAGAAGATTGGGGCACGGTGAGCGTGGAGACGCTGATAGAACGAAACCCGGATGTCATCATTGTCGCGGGAGGCCATGGCGCAGCAGAGATGAAACCGTATGATTTCATAATGACAGATGAGCGGTTTGCGGTACTCAATGCGCGAAAAAATGGCCGGGTTTGCTCAATAGACGCGGACATTATAGCACGACCGGGTCCGCGAATAGTAGAGGCACTGGATGAGATAGCGCACTGCTTGCATCCAGATTTGTTTTAGGAGGGAACTAACGAAACATCTAGCGATAGTCAGTCAACCGGAGAAAGCCCCTCGTGCTTTTATCCGCAAAATTTAGAGAGAGGAGTTAGATGTGATTTAAGTGAAGATGAAAACAGCACCGTATTTCGAGAAGATTGTCCACTGGAAGCTGGTCATGCTCTATTTACTTGCGCTTCTCGGCGTGAGCATCGTGCTGACAACGGCCATCGGGCCCGTTTACGTGCCGCCGCTGGAGATTGTCGCGCTGTTAGGCAGCAAACTCGGGCTCTGCGAGGTGTCCTCGACCCCGCATGAAATCATCATTTTCCAGATACGACTGCCGCGGATATTCCTCGGGCTACTGGTCGGGCTCTCGCTGGCAACCGCAGGTACGGCGATGCAGGGCTTGTTCAAAAATCCCATGGCCGACCCGTACATCATCGGTATCGCATCGGGGGCTGCAGTTGGCGCCGCGCTCTCGATGCTGGTGCTCCCCCAGTTCCTCTCCGTGTACACGAGACCGTTGATGGCTTTTTTAGGTGCTCTCGGAACCATCTTTCTCGTCTATAATATCGCGAAGGTAGGCGGCCGAATACCGGTCGACACGTTATTACTCACGGGAATAGCGGTTTCGTTATTTTTAGGCGCCGTTCTCTCATTCATGATGTCGGTGGCGGGTGAGTCGCTGCATAACATCTTCTTCTGGATAATGGGCGGGTTCTGGCTCGCGAACTGGACGCAGGTGAAGATAATCGTCTTGCCGATACTGGTAACCTTCGGCTTGATCTACCTCTTCGCGAAGGACCTCAATGCGATGCTGCTGGGCGAGGAATCCGCGCGGACCTTAGGAATAAACGTAGAGCATGCGAAACAACTACTTCTGATACTCTCGGCGTTCATCACCGCAGCCGCGGTCACCTTTACCGGAACCATCGGATTCGTCGGCTTGATCATTCCGCATATAACGAGGATATTGGTAGGGCCGGACCATCGAATTCTTATTCCCGCGTCCGCACTGATGGGCGGGATCTTTCTCGTATGGACGGACGCACTGGCCCGGCTCCTGGGCGAGCTGCCCGTGGGGATACTAACCGCGTTCTTCGGCGCGCCGTTCTTTATTTATCTGCTGAAGAAGCGTAAGAGCGGGTATTACGCAGCGTAAAGGCGAGGTTAGCACCAGGAGAATAATAATGCGCTACTTTAAAAGTAGAACTCGCGATCACGCTTCTTAGGTTATAACGTGAGCGTTTGGCAGGTGAACGTTTGAAGGATTCCATCAGGCCGTATTTCCAGTGGAAGGAAAATCGGAATGCTTATATATACCTTTCTGACATGCTTACTAACGGCGGCGCAAGAAGATGAAAAAAGGCGTCAAGATATAGAGGAATAACCAAATGAGAAAAGGAATAATTTGCCTAAGCTTAGCTATTTTGGTGGTGGTTGTTTTTTCCGCGACATCACATGCTGAAATAATTAGAGAAGGCACGGAGAGTAAAGAGAAAACGATTTTTGCAGCCTCTCCACTCTCATCCATTAATTTTGCTGAACCAATTAATTGGGATAAAGTAGATGCTGATCTAACAAATTTTTTAGAAAGTAGTACAGAAACTGTGGAATATATTTCTTGTCAGATATTTGTTGAATCCACGGAAGATCGGAAAAAAATAGGGCCAACAATCACTATTTTTGGAGGACATATTACAGGATATAGGAACAATACAGTCATTGCTCAAATCCCCCAAGAAGCGATAGGTACTATTACTCATAGTGACCTCTGTCAAAGAATTGGGCTTGACACTCAATTCTATGAAAAATTAGATCCTGAACTTAAGGCGGTACTCTCAGAATCTGAAGACATAAGCTCTGATGTTGTTCGTATTATAATAATATTCGATGTTGGAGCCAACGAAACTTTAGGCAATATTCAAGAAACGGTTGAAGATTTAGTTGTATCTATAGGTGGCAATGTGGTATACAAATTCAATATAATAAACGGAATGAGTGCAATTGTACCTTTGAATAATTTGAGCTATTTAGAGAACAGCAGCTACGTCAGGAAAGTCTATAAATCGAATCCTATCTCAATTGAAAATGCCAATATCCCAATTGGGAGCAATGGGGGCGTGGAATCCTACATTAGCAAAAATATAATTCGCGCCACCACAGGAAGGATGGACTTTGGGGTTGATGGTTCTGGAGTTAACATTGCAATAATTGACTCGGGAATCGATTTTACCCATCCGGCTCTCGGAACTTCTAAAAGAGTCGCAGAAAGAAGTTGGTTCAGTTGGCCGGATAACGATGCCGATCCAGATGACTTCAATAGCCACGGCACTCATGTTTGTGGAATAGCTTCGAGTACAGATAGCACCTACACGGGAGTAGCTCCAGAAACGGATATCCTAAACGCAAAAGTCATGAATGAAAACGGTTACATACATGATCCTATCCTTGGAACGGCAGAGGACACGATAATTGATGCAATAGATTGGAGCGTTGATGACGGAGCAGATATTATCAGCATGAGTTTAAAGGTAGAACATGATGGTAGCATTCATAGTGATGGAGCTGCTCCTGTAGATTTCGCGGTAGAGCGGGCTGCGTATGATCATTATGTAACATCTATAAAATCAGCGGGTAATGAAGACGTCTCAACAACTGGTTCGATCACAAATCCAGGTAACAGCAGGTCAATAATTACCGTTGGTGCTGTATATAATGACTACAGAGATTGGGATGATCGAGTAGGCGGAAGCAATGGGAGTAGTACTGGACCGGGTGGCGGTACTGGTGTTCATGGAAATAGAATAAAGCCTGAAGTAATGGCTCCTGGAACGTGGGTGATATCGTGTAATAATGATTGGGAAAACGAACCTAATTTTATCAGTAAAGCCGGCACTAGTATGGCAGCCCCTCACGTTTCAGGGCTATCAGCCCTGTTGTTAGATCAACAATCTAGCCTCTGGCCTGCGGATATTAAATCCATTTTGATGGCTTCAGCTTGGGAGATTGACCCAAGTAGCGATGCAAACCCACTGCAGTCCGAGAACAATCCGCTTGATTATTATACGGGTGCTGGAATAATCGATGTATATCAGGCATTAGGAATATCGAGTAGTGAAACCCGATTGGGTGACTTGGATTACTCATCAATAGGACAGGGAGAGATAGACACACTTTACGTGAACGTTCCTGCTGGAACAAGTGAGCTTTCCGCTGTATTGAGTTGGGTGGATCCTGCAGATGGCTCTGATACCTACTACCATAATGATTTGGATCTTTATCTTTACGATCCGAGTGGTATGTTGAAAGGCTATTCTAAGGAGGAGGAAGAGACTGTTGGGATGGTAACTATAGCAGATCCAGTTCCAGGCAAATGGAAGGCCGAGGTTGTAGGATGGACGATTGATTCCAGTTTTGGAGATCAATATTATGCAGTGGCATTCTCTAAAAAGTATGAAAGGCGTGATACAATAAGTGACGGTCTGGACATTTGTTTTAATATTGATACCTCACTAGGGGGTTCGCCTGATGATCTTAGAGTTTTGGTAAACTGGGATGATGACGACAATGATATTGATGCGTACTTAATGAACCCCAGTGGCATCCAAGTTGATTCTTCGACTGGGTCTACGAACTTAAAGGAGGTACACGCAGCAAACCCTGTATCTGGCACATGGCGGCTCCAACTTCATGGAACTAGCTGCACATATGCCCAGAAATTTGTTATTAGAGCAACTTATCCGATAACTTCGAATCGTCCACCATACGAACCGAGTGATCCTCTCCCTTCAGATGGTGCAACGGGCGTAGACCTGAGTGCAGACCTTGGCTGGAATAGTGGAGATTCTGATGGTGATAATGTGTATTACGATGTTTATTTTGAAAAAGGTGACAGCACACCAGATGTGCTCATATCTGATAACCAACTAGGAACAACATGCGATCTTGGAACTCTTGACAATGAATCCCATTATTATTGGAAAGTAATTGCAGAGGATGAGCACGGAGCAACTATCGAGGGGGATATTTGGGACTTCGTAACTGCAGAGGGTGCAGTATGGAGTAATGACATTAGGTTAACTTCTGATTCCACTAATTCAATGGATCCTCATATTGCAATTAATGGAGATAATGTCCATGTTGTGTGGGACGATGATAGAAGCGGAAGCACGGAGGTATATTATAAACGAAGTACAGATTGTGGAAAAACCTGGAACTCAGCAACGAAGTTATCGTCTTCTGCTTTAGGGAATCCAAGGATTGCTATCGATGGTAATAATGTTCATGTTATATGGATAAAATCAGGAACCCCAAAGGATGTTATTTACAAAAGAAGCACTAATAATGGAAACAGTTGGTCTCCTGCTACCGTCATTGCTTCTGATGTAAGCCGCTATAATCTTGATATCGCAGCCTATAATAATTACATCCACGTAGTTTACGTGAAAAAGGATGCTGGTCAGGACAAAGTTTATTATCTAAGAAGTAGTAATGGAGGATCCAGTTGGGATATATCTAAGGGGTTATTTACGTCATCATATGTGGATTATCCAGAAATTGCAATAAGTGATAACGGGAACTATGTTTATGTCGTATGGGGGGATATAGATTGGCATATACGCTACATAAGAAATACTAACAAAGGAAGTGATGGTTATTGGGGGCCCGATAGCTTACTGTTGTCAAACGGGGAATATTATGGGCCAGCAATTGAGACTTCTGGATCAAACGTTCATATTGCTGTAGGAGGGTATAAAAGCGGGAGCTATGAAGTTTTCTACCGGAGAAGCACAGATAACGGAGGGAGTTGGGGTACCATACAAACGCTACCCTCAGTAGATGGGGGAGGAGATGCATCTATTGGCGCTCAAGGAGCCAATATTCATGTTGTATGGCAAGATAATATTGATGGTAGGGATAGACTGTACTACGTTAACAGCCTCGACAGCGGGAATAGTTGGGGCACAATTTTAGAACTTGTAACTGCTGGTTCGGACTCAGTCGATGTTCAAGATCCTGAGATAGCCGTGAATAACGAAAATAATGTTCATGTCGTGTGGGAAGACGAAAGACATGACCCAAATTGGGAAATTTATTATAAACATTACCCTGTTGCGAGTGTTAATAACCCGCCGAACAAACCAAACAAACCATCTGGCCTAACAAATGGCGAAATTGGAAATTCTTACTCATATTCAACGGTGACTACCGATCCAGACGGTGATGACGTCTACTATTGGTTCGATTGGGGAGATGGCACGAACAGTAATTGGATTGGATCATACTTTTCTGGAACATCTGGGAGTGCATCAAAAGAATGGAGTAATCCAAATATTTATTCTGTGAAAGCGAAGGCGAAAGACGCACATGGAGTGGGAAGTAGTCCTCTGTGGTCTGACTCCCTTTCAGTATGTATTAACGGGCTTTGGGAAGATGATCCTACTAACTCTTGCAAAGAGAGGAGACTGACATGTTCAGGAACTTATGAATACCGAAACAAGCCGGATGGGACTGTTTGTGGTTATGGGGAATGGGAAGACGATCCTTCTAACCCGTGTAAAGAGAGGAGTGAAATAGAGAAGTGTTCCTCGGGGTCTTGTGTCAATTCAGGAACATATAAATACCGAAACAAGCCGGACGGGACTGTTTGTGGTTACGGGTCGTGGGAAGACGACCCGGGTAATTCGTGCCGGGAACGGAGACTGATCTATAAGTGCTCTGGTGGCTCTTGCGTCAGCTCTGGAACCTACGAATACCGGAACAAAGCTGATAGCACTGACTGCGGCTCTGATGGCTGGTACGATACCGGGGAGACAAAATGGGTAACCGTCACCGAATACGAGTGCACCATAGACCAGAAGGAGCAGAAGGAACAGGAGTACCGTGACTTTTCCTGCTCCGCGGGGTCCTGCACCCCTTCCGTTACCACCACGCAGTGGGTCGATACCGGAAACACGCAGACGGTGAACAAGCTCGATGGCACTGACTGCGGCTCTGATGGCTGGTACGATACCGGGGAGACAAAATGGGTAACCGTCACCGAATACGAGTGCACCATAGATCAGAAGGAGCAGAAGGAACAAGAGTACCGTGACTTTTCCTGCTCCGGCGGCTCCTGCACCCCTTCCGTTACCAGCACGCAGTGGGTCGATACCGGAAACACGCAGACGGTGAACAAACTCGATGGCACCGACTGCGGCTCTGATGGCTGGTACGATACCGGGGAGACGAAATGGGTAACCGTGACTGAATACGAATGCACCATAGATCAGAAGGAGCGGAAGGAACAGGAGTATCGTGACTTTTCCTGCTCCGGCGGCTCCTGCACCCCCTCGGTTACCAGCACGCAGTGGGTCGATACCGGAAACACGCAGACGGTGAACAAACTCGATGGCACCGACTGCGGTTGCACAGTAAATAACACACTGAAGAAATGCTATGATGGTTCCTGTTTTGATTCAGGAATATGTAACTCAACTATTTGCGGTGCGGATGTTACTTGTGATGGCAAAATGCCTGAAGAAACATGTGGCATTGATTCCAAATGCGCTTTCGATTGCAAGTGCATGAAAATCGCACCATGCCCGCATACCGATGTCGGAGTTATGGTGGATATCGAACCTTGTAACGCAACCGATATAGAGCCTTATTTACTGCCTGGAACCAATCTCAGCAACGTTATCGTGATAAGAGTAAACGTGACAGATGCTACTCCTGAAAACGCAACTGATGATGCGTATACCGATATATCCCTAAATGTTTGTGCACTCGGGGTAGAAACGTGCCAAGTCTTCAAAGAGGGAAGTGGCTTCTTACCTGAAGTTGATGATGTAACCACTCTTCCAACCGTGAAACCGCCTGGCGAGCCAAAGTTCGCACGGGACATTGCGAATAATTCAGTCATCGTCAGGTTTTATGTCGGAGACCCATTACTTGCCGTGATTCCTCCGCTAAGTGAAGAAAAGGTGTTCGATACAGGCAAAGGCGACTACCCATCCATCTCCGGCACGCACAACGGCACCATCACTTTAAATCAAACGATTTCGGTTTCTACGCTTTACATCTACCCCTGCCCCGGCACCGGCGGCCACACTGAATACGCTCTAATCTCTAATGAATCATGGAGTATCGAAACACTACTATGGAACGGTTATAGTGGAGATTGGCACAATCTCTCTTTTGACGCACCATTCACCCTCTACGAAAACGAAACGTACAACTATACAATCAGAACGGGCTCCTATCCTCAGATCCACCATAACAGAACACTACTCACCGAAAACGGCTGGATAAATTGCACTGAGTTCGAGGACATCAACGGCAAGCGGCACGAATGCTGGATCCCGGCTGTCAAGCTTTGGTCTGCCTGAACAGTCAAACCTTTTAGAAAAAGGTTTAATCCAAAACTTCTAAGTTTCTTTAGTCAAGCTTTCTTTACAAAGAAAGGTTGTTGGATAAATTGCACGGAATTTACGGATGCTAACGGTAACGTCCATGATAACTGGATACCGGCGATTCGACTTGATTAAGGTGTAGAGCCCCCCTCTGGGCTGGGAGGATTGATAAGTCAAACCTTTAGAAAAGGTTTGATACAAAAAGTTTTGGTCGGGAAGGTTTGTAAGGAGGGGCTGGCTCCTTACATTCAAAACTCTTTTCAGACTATGACCGTTTGTTGTTACTAGTGAAAGCAAAATGCGCCTCTACGCTTACGATGTCGGACAGTGCGACCCGAAGAAGTGCACCGCGCGGAAATTAACGCGATTGGGCTTGATCACCTCGGTCACTGTACTGCGGAAGATCCCGTACAACACGATCGTGCTAGTTCCGATAGCGGAAAAGGCGCTCTCGCCGGCAGACCGCCCTTATACAACCAGCATAACCGTTTTCGATTGCTCGTGGAAGCAGATAGCGCCTTTTGAGGATTTATTACGGCACATGAAACGTAAGAAGCGTGCCTTACCGTATCTGATCGCGGCGAATCCCATCAATTACGGTAAACCGTTTATTCTGAGTTCTGCAGAAGCTTTTGCCGCTGCGTTAATCATCCTCGGCGAGCACGAGCAGGCACACTCTATACTCGACAACTTCAACTGGGGCGACGCATTCTTGCGAGTGAACGAGGAGCTGCTGCGCGCGTACGCCACGGCAACGGACAGTACAGAAGTGGTAGCAATGCAGAACGGGTTCATGGACGAGCGAACGCGAAAATCCTAACTAAGGCTTTTGTCTTCGTAGGTTCGTTTAAGGTATATCCTACTTAGAAAGAAAGATAGATAGATGGCTTCCTGTGACAGAGACGGACCGCGCTTCGGCAGAACATATCGTGTCGTACAATTGAGCAAAGCGGACGCAAAGGACATCTCAGCCCTTTACAAGGCGGTATGGCTGAAAGCGTACGAGTATCCAGAGGAATGGCGCGAGAAGCGTGCGATGAGCGAGGATATAATAACGGACGAGATGGATGCCGGCTATTTGTTCTTCGGCGTGCATGAAAAGGGCGCATTGGTCGGTGTTTATAAGATATCACTAACCGACCGCGGATGTTACGGCGAGCAGCAAGCCGTTTTACTAGAATATCAAAACCGGGGCGTGGCGTACGCGATGTACGAGCATTTCCTCGAGTTCGCAAAAGCGAACGAGTGCAAGGTGAACTACGTGAATATCCTGATCGGTAACGAGCCCTGTGAGCGCGCAATGAAGAAGTATAACTTTTACAAGACGGGCGAGCCCTGGGAGCAGAGTAAAGGGATGTGGGTTCAGACGTACGAGCGGAAGGTTGAGGAAGTGTGCTGAATTTTACGGTAAAAACAGCCAGTCTTTGGCTCTATCCTTATTTTATCCTCGCAACAACTAGTCTACATACACAGACATGACCGCAGGAAAAAATCGAATGCAAAAGCCCGTCGCCTCCTGGATAGACCACGATTTCTTCGCAGAAGAGCGCAGAGCGATAAAAGCCGTAACGGTCATAGTGCGAACCGCAGGCTGTCAGTGGCGGCACTGCACGATGTGCAGCTTCTGGCAGGAATCCGCAGCAGACGTTACCCAGGCGGATATTCTGGCTCAACTGGAACACTCGCTACGAACCAGCCCAGAAGAGGAGTTTATTCTCAAGATTTTTACCTCCGGCAGCTTCCTCGACGAACGTGAGATAGCGCGAGAAACGAGGCGAGAAATCGTCGAGGTGGTGCGAGAGCGCGGTGAGATAAAGAAGCTCATCGTAGAGACGAGACCGGAATTTGTAAGCGCGGAGAAGCTCGAGGATTTTGAGGGCGTCGAACACCTGGAACTCGCTATCGGATTGGAAACGGCAGACGATTTTATACGGTCGAACTATATCAATAAGGGCTTCTCGTTTGACGATTACAAGAAAGCGGCAGAAATCGCCAGGGACTGCGGTGCAACGGTGAAAACGTACCTTTTACTCAAACCACCATTTGTATCCGAGAAGACGGCATTGGATGATGTCATCAAATCCGCTGAACTCGTCTCTGAGTATTCGTCCACCATCTCGCTGAACCTCTGCAATATACAGAAGTACACGCCACTGGAGAAGTTGTGGAGACGCGGATATTACAGACCACCGTGGCTCTGGAGCGCGGTTGAGGCGATAAAAGCGATAAAGAAACGAGATTTCGTGGTACTGTCCGATCCCGTAGGTGCAGGGCATAAACGAGGCCCGCATAATTGCGGTACGTGCGACCGTGAGATAACCGAAGCGATCAAGCACTTCAATGTAACTCAGGATCTGCGCGTGCTGGAGCGCCTCGACGAGATCGAGTGCGACTGCAAGAACGTATGGCGAGCACTGATGAACTACGACGCCTTCCTGTTCAACGCGAACCCTGTCCTAGAAGGAAAAAGGTTATCAAAAGAAAAGGCTAAAATGTAGGTGGTGAACGCCTGTGGAGTCACTCGATAAGGTAAAAGGGATGGTGGACTACAAGAAATACCTGAAAACGCTCGCTCTAGCTGTTGCAATCGCATTCCTCACCCTTTTCATCGCGTTTGGCTTGATGTTCTTTAGGCTGGATGGCGAAATAGTCCCCAAAGAGTTCATACTGCTGGTCTTTGCCACCTTCTTCATTATCTTCACCGTATTTTACGAATCGAAGAGTAAAAGCACGAGCAAGGGTAAGAGCAAGGACAAAAAGAAAGGCGCGGAAAATGAGAGCTTGAAACCGCTTATCAAAGGCTTATTCCTCGGCATCTGCGCGACCTTCGCGTTCGTTATGGTTATCGGCGGTGTGAAACTCGTGATAGAGCATGGGTTTGATTTGATCGGCGGAGCAGGATCGTTCTTCTCCGCGTTAGCGGTCTGTATGGTCGTAAGCACGGTATTCCTCAGCCTGTTGCGACCGTGACGTGACATGAAGTGACATGACAGACATGACGCACGTGAGTGGGTGAGTGAGACTTAAAGGGTGATGTTCAGAACACGCGCTATTTTCACCCGCACCTCGTCGGTGGGCAGTATCTCCTCGTGCTCTATCTTCCGCAGCAACGATTGTTTCTCGTTTATCTTCTGTGCGAGCTCTGCCTGCTTCAGCCCGGCTCGCTCCCTCGCTTCTCTTATCTTTCGCCCGTAATCCTCATCTATCTCAAGCCCTTCTTCTATCTCACGGTCCATCTGCTCGTATAATTTCCGCCTTGCCTGCGCTGCGAGCTGCGCGTGTCCGATACCCGGAATGGTTCTCGTTTGAGCTTGAGCTTGAGCGTACGCGTGCGCCGGTGCTCGTGCATCTTCCACCACGACAGACCCGTATCGTGCGCACGTTTTACAGACACGCAGTTTTGAGCTGCCGATTTGGACGTATTGCGCCTTTCCTATTATTTCCGCACCACATACCTCACACTCGGTCATTTTAGTTCAGTTCTAAATCCTTGCGCGTTTTTTTATATATGTTAGTACGGAGAAATAAATAGTAGGGTAAAATGAAAGCGAGCAGTAGTGGTGCAACATCAAGTGATGAGTACTCGCGATACCTGCAGGACCAGATAAAGCGGTTGGAGGATGCGAATACCCGTCTGAAAGAGAGATTGGAGAGTTCAGAGCGAGAAGGGCGGTATTACGAGGATATGCGCACTCGCTACGAGAGCGAGATAAGGAAGTTGCGGTCAGAACTGGAGAAGTTGCGAGCACCACCGCTGATTATCGGCACGGTCGTCGAGATAATAGATGAAAAACAGATGGTAGTGCGGAGCAGCACGGGCCCTCGGTTCGTGGTCAATTACTCGCATTTCATCGATTCCCAGGAAGTCTTCCCCGGCGCACAGGTTGGCTTGAATCAGCAATCGCTGGCCGTGGTAAGTGTCCTCTCGTCCGCGAAAGATCCTCTAGTATACGGAATGACGGTAATCGAATCCCCGGATGTGTGCTATGACATGATAGGCGGGTTGGCTGAGCAGATAAACGAGATAAGAGAAGTAGTTGAACTCCCCCTGACCGAGCCAGAGCGGTTTGCGCGTATCGGTGTAGTGCCCCCGAAAGGCGTTCTTCTGGTAGGAAAGCCTGGCACGGGAAAAACGATGCTTGCAAAAGCAGTAGCAAACAGCACAGCCGCCACGTTCATACGAATCGTCGGCTCTGAGTTGGTACAGAAGTACATCGGCGAGGGTGCGCGAATGGTGCGGGAACTGTTTGAATTGGCAAAGGAAAAAGCCCCATCTATTCTGTTCATTGACGAGATCGATGCGATAGCAGCGCGAAGAATCGAAGACGGCACCTCGGGCGAGCGGGAGGTGCAGCGGACAATGATGCAACTATTAGCAGAAATAGACGGATTTGACCAGAGAGGGGAGGTGCGGATAATCGGAGCCACGAATAGACCGGATATTCTCGATCCTGCTTTGCTCCGACCCGGACGATTTGACCGCATCATAGAAGTGCCGATGCCCAAGGAGATAGCACGAAGGGAGATATTTAAGATTCACACAGCCAAAATGAAAAGGTCGAGTGCCCTAAATATTGATAGATTAGTAGCACTCACGGAAAATTTCAATGGAGTGGGAGTTGGCGCTACTGGTGCTGATATAAAGGCAATATGTATCGAGGCGGGTATGCTTGCAGCGCGAAATAATGACGAGAAGAAGAAAAAGGAAGCAGTAGAAATGGAAGACTTCGAGCAAGCAATAAAGAAGGTAAAGGAAAGCAAGGAGTGGAATTATGCGAAAGCGGCGGGCGTAATGTTCGCGTAAAATTTTTTCTTAGAAGGAAAAGCTTTACTAAAAGAACTATCGCCTTTTCTTAGTTCTGGATCTTCCTTCAGAAGGGATACGTAAGGAAAACCTGTGCTAAAAGTGAAAGCATATTTTTGCCGTAACTACTTTTGGACAGAGTTTAAAAGGAACACTATGATTGAAGTGCGGTTATCCGGGCAATAAATATAGTTTTAAAATGTCAATCACAAAATCGAGCGTTTTGATAGCAGAAGCGAAACGAAAAACGGTGCATATCTGCGGTGTTGCGATTCCGCTCCTTTATCTTGTCTTAACGAAGGAGTTACTCATTCTCGGCTTTCTTCTTGCCTTCGTTCTCATTGCCGGCATTGAATGGTTACGATTCCGTGGTATCGTCTCTTTGCCGTTCCTCAGGAAGAAGGAGGAGCGAGGAATCGGTGCGTATGTCTTCTTTTTCATCGGCGCGTTTCTCAGCATTGTGCTCTTCGAGAAAAGTATCGCTATCGCAGCAATCCTCATGCTGGCGATAGGAGATGCCGCGTCCGCTCTGGCAGGAGCCGTGGTGAATGTGGATAACCCAGACTGGCACGAAAAGCGAATGAAGCGCCCGGAAGTGATGCTGGTGATGTTCATTACGTCCTTTACAATAGGCTGGCTTGTGCTCCGCTCGTTACCCGTGGCCGTTTTCGGCGCGTTAGGTGCCACGATTGCAGATGGCGTGCCGTTGCGGGCTTATAACGTGCAACTCGATGATAATCTTACGATACCACTGTTTTCCGGCGTGCTCATGAGTTGTCTTGTTTCGATTTGGTAGCTTTTGGGTTGGTTTATCAAGCGAAGGGCATCATCTCTTAAGAAGCGCGAAGCCTTTAACTAACGATTTCGACGTATCGTTCTCTCGTTTCTCCACGTGACCTCAACGTCATCAGGCCGATAATTCGAGCGAACCTGTGATTGATCGAGTGGAGTGGTGTTACCGCTGTTGAGCATGAGCAGCCCGAGGTACGCAATCATCGTGCCGTTGTCACCCAGGAATTTCTTCGCCGGCACGTAAAACCGCCCTCCACGGTCTTCGCACATTGTCTGGAGCATCTGCTGCAAGCGATTGTTTGCGCCGACACCGCCCGCTAACAGCACTTCGTCCTTATCGAGATGGCCCATCGCGCGTTCGGTCACTTCAGTGAGCATGGCAAACGCCGTCTCCTGGAAGGAATAGCACACATCCGCCTTGGCGTCAGGGTGCGCATCGACCGCGTCCTTAGCGGCTGTGGTCAGGCCGGAGAAGGAGAAATCCATACCCTTCACGATATACGGCATATCGATATAGCTGGAAGCCTTGGACGCCAGTTCCTCTATCTTCGGACCACCGGGATGGCTGAGCCCGAGATGTCGCGCGAATTTGTCCAGAGCGTTCCCTATGCCGATGTCCAGCGTTTCGCCCAACACACGATATCGCCCGGCACGGTACGCCAATACCTGCGAGTTCGCACCACTGACGTACAGCACTACAGGATCTTTCGCGCCACACTGCCATCGTCCGACCTCTATATGCGCGATGCAGTGATTAACGCCGATGAGCGGTATTTTTAGCGATAGTGAGAGCGCTCGTGCTGCGGTAGCGACTGTTCTGAGACATGGGCCCATGCCAGGGCCTTGCGAGAATGCGACCGCATCGATTTGGTCCAATGAGAACTGTTCATCAGTTTCCTTTGCGCCTCCTAACATTCGAGAGACAACGTCTTTTATTTCAGCGGCGTGATGCTGTGCCGCTTCGCGCGGATGGATACCGCCATAGTTGGGCCTGTAAGTCGATTCGGCCTCTGATAGCACGTGCTCTTCGCTAACCAGCGCAGCGCTGAGGTTCCATGCGGTTCCTTCCAGACCCAAAATGAGCGTCATTTTTTGGTTTCGGTTCTTACTTACGTATACCGCCCTGTTCTTAGAGTAGCGATATAAATTTAAGTAGGTTCATGCTCTCCTTACCTTTAGCTACGTAGCCTAAAAACAAATGAACGAGGAGAAATATGACGTTGTCGTGGTAGGCGCGGGCCCTGCGGGCAGCGTAACTGCGCGAACCGCGGCGGAGAAGGGCCTGGACGTGCTGCTCATTGAGCGTAACGCTGAGATCGGCGTGCCCGTGAAATGCGGGGAGGGCGTGAGCAAAGAGCTCGAGCTGATCGTTGATATCGACCCGCGCTGGATCAGCACCACGCTGCACGGCATTGTCACCTACGGCCCCGGCGGCACGCGAGTGGCAGTATCGGGAGCAGGCGAAGAAGTCGCAGGCTACGTGCTTGAACGGCGGTTATTCGATAAGCATTTGGCACAGCAAGCAGCGCACGCGGGTGCGGAAGTGCGCGTGAAGACGCAGGCGTACGGCCTCATCAAGGAAGACGGGTATGTAAAGGGCGTGTACGCGAACGCTGCGGGTGAAGAGGTTCGCATTCGTGCGGACGTCGTCGTTGGCGCGGACGGCGTGGAATCGCGGGTTGGCCGATGGGCTGGTATTGACACGCGACTGCCCTTAGCAGACGTTGCATCCTGTGCGCAGTTCCTTATGTGTGATATCGAGGTGAACAAGGGCTTTTTTGAGATTATCTTTGACGCCGAGATCGCCCCGAATGGCTATATCTGGATATTTCCAAAGGGCGAGGATTGCGCGAATGTCGGACTGGGGATCAGCGGTGATGCGTTTGGTGATGGTCGATGCGCACGCGAGTATCTGCAGACGTTTGTGAATGACCGGTTCCCGAACGGTAAGGTACTGACGGAGATGTACGGCGCGGTGCCCCTGAGCGGCCCGGTGTACGAAACGGTAGCAAACGGGCTGGTTCTGGTCGGCGATGCGGCACGGCATGCCAATCCCATCACGGGCGGCGGTATTTTGCAAGCGCTGCAAGGTGGCGCGATCGCCGGTGACGTGATTGCAAAGGCGGTACAGGAGCATAACGTCTCGAAGAAACGGTTGCGGGAATACGAGAAGCGGTGGAAACGCGAATTCGGTAGGGTGCTGGAAGTGGGCTTGAAGGTCAAGAACATCGTGCTGAACCTGAGCAACGAGGAACTCATAAAGTTCTTCCAGCCGTTATCCGGCGACCTGAGAATGACGGAGTGCACGGAACGCGCGTTATTGAAAGAGATGATAAAGAAGAATCCGCGAATTCTCTTCAGTCTCGTGAGAGTAATCTTTTGAGCTATGACGATTTTTACATGGCCGAAATGACTATTCACCAATTTGATTTGCGCGATCTAGCCAAAGAACGCCACAACTGACTGAGCACGATAGCACCAAAGTTACTTATAAGCTCTCACCAATTTCTGATACACCTACGATTGTTCCAAAGACAAAACGAAAGGAAAGGGGTAGGAAGGCGTCCGTCCCATGAAAAGGAGGTCTCGTGATGCGGTATGACACCGGAGATCGTGCTCGTTCTGATCGTACTCGTCGTGACCGTCATCTTGTTTGTAACCGAAGCTTTTCGCGTTGACGTGATTGCGATCTTGATCATGATTAGTTTGCCATGGCTGGGCTTGATTACACCCACCGAGGCGTTCTCAGGCTTGGCGAGCAATGCGGTGGTGGCGATCATTGCCGTGATGATTTTGAGCTATGGCGTCGGTCGTTCCGGAGTTATGAACCGCATTACACATCCTATTATTCGCATTGCGGGTTCGAGTGAGAAACGGTTGATCGGTCTGGTTTCCGCAGCGGTCGGCTTGATCTCTTCGTTCATGCAGAACATTGGCGCCGTCGCTCTGTTCCTACCGGCGGTGATGCGGATCTCCAAGAAGACGAGCATCCCGATCTCACGATTGTTAATGCCACTGGGTTTTGCGGGCATCCTGGGCGGAACGCTCACTATGGTTGGGTCAGGTCCATTGATCATCCTTAACGACCTGTTAAAACAGGGCGGCCAGCCGCCATTTGGCCTCTTCGGCGTTACACCGATTGGCTTGGTGCTTTTGGGCGTCGGTATAGCGTACTTCCTGGTTTTTGGCACGTTCGTGCTCCCGACGCATAAGGGCGAAGCGGTCAGCCCGCAACAGGAGTTAATAGAAACGTGGCGGTTGCCGGCGACGATCTACCACTGTGTGGTTCCGATGGAGAGCTCGCTGGTCGGCAAAACGCGCGAAGAGGTGCAGCTCTGGATGCATTACAATATTAACCTCCTGGCTCTTGCGGAGGGCGATGAGCTGCTCTACGCGCCTTGGCGGTATACGCGCTTCGTTGCGGGCCAGGAACTCGCACTGCTCGGCGACCAGAGCGATATTGAGCGATTCGTAGCGGAGTATCAGTTACAGAGTAGGAAAGAGACGAGTCTGTTCGAGGATCTCCGGAGCGGTGGGATGGCGGGTTTCGCCGAGGTAATCATACCACCGCAAGCGCCTGTTGCAGGAAAGACATTGCGCGAGATCGCGCTGCGGAAAACCTACGGTGTTGAACCGATCATGCTATTGAGCGGTGCCAGAGAGGAACGAGGCGATTTCTCCGACCAGGCATTGCAGCCCGGTGATGCGCTTATCCTTCATGGTCGCTGGGAGAACATCAAAGCGATGGGCGATAACCGTAACTTCGTGCTCGTCACGCCGATAGAGACGGAGGCTGCGGGTAGAGCGAAGCCAGCAACGGCGACCTCGTGCTTTCTCGGCGCGATTGTGCTGATTTTATTAGGCGTTCCACTTTCTCTTGGTCTCTTATCCGGTGCCCTAGCCATGATCATCCTGAACGTTGTCCCGATTGATGAGGCTTACAAGGCAGTTGACTGGCGTACGGTGTTTCTGCTCGCCGGCTTGATTCCTCTGGGTATAGCGATGGAAAAAACCGGTGCGGCAAGCTACGTCGCTAACCGCATGATTCTGCCGCTCCAGGGCAGTCATCCGCTTCTAATCCTGATTGCCATTGCCGCACTTGCTACTCTTTTCACCCTCTTCATGTCTAACGTCGCAGCGACCGTCGTGTTAGTGCCGTTGGTCATGATCATCGGCGGCATGACCGGAATAAGTCCTCGTGCGCTGGCGCTACTCGTCGCCGTCTGTGCTTCCAACTCCTTCGTCCTGCCCACCCATCAGGTGAATGCGTTACTCATGGCTCCAGGAGGCTATCACAACGCCGATTACCTGAGGGCCGGTGGCATTCTCACGATCATCTTCATCGTGATTGCCGTCGGGCTCATCTATTTATTGTACGTATAACAATGTAGTTTGACAATGTAGTTTCGGAAACAGGCCGATGTGAAGAAGAGCGCCTTGGGCAAAGACCATGGATCCGTTTTATTACATTTACACCGGAATCGCGATTAGCGGCATGGCGATCATCGTCTGGGGAGTAGTGATCAGCCTCGGCAGGGTTCTTCGGCTCGAATATTCACAGATAAAGGGACGTGTCATATGCAGAGAGCGGGAAGCGCTGCGGCATCAACTCGGTTCGTATCTCCTTCTGGGCCTGGAATTCCTCATCGCTGCGGATATCATTCGCACCATCACGGATCCGACATTAGAGGAGATGGCGATTCTTGGCGGCATTGTTGCCATAAGAACGGTGCTCAGCTATTTTCTGGACAAGGAGATGGCGGAATCCTACCCGTGTGAGGATCGCGACGACCAGAAAGCTTCGTCTCCCTAACCTTCTCTCGCGGCTTCCACAACTTATTTATTGCACAGGCTTATTAGATACTCTATCAGAGGTGTATGCGTATGATTATACATAATTTTTTCGTTAAGGGCCTTGCGCACAATTCCTACCTGCTCGGGGGTACCAAGACCTGTGCGATCATCGACCCTCGGCGTGACGTGGAGATTTATCTTGATGCGGCTAAAGCCATGAATATGGATATCACGCACGTTTTAGAGACGCATCTCCACGCGGACTTCGTCTCTGGGCATATCGAGCTCGCGGACAGAACAGGAGCACCGATCTACGCACCGAAATCCGCGAAATGCGCGTTCGACCACGTCGGCCTCGCCGACGGAGATAGCTTTGAGATCGAGGACATGTCACTCCGGGTACTGGAGACGCCGGGCCATACGCCCGAGCACATCAGCTACGTGGTCGCCGACAGGTCGCGCGGAGAAGATCCGGTGAGTTTGTTCTGTGGCGATACGCTCTTTGTCGGCGATGTGGGGCGACCCGATCTCTTCCCGGGCAGGGCGCAGGAACTGGCGTCGAAATTGTACGACAGCCTGCATGAGAAACTACTCGCACTGCCGGACTTCTGCGAGGTCTATCCCGCACACGGCGCCGGATCGCTCTGTGGCCGCGCTCTGGGCGCGAAGCGGACAAGCACGATCGGCTATGAACGGAGATATAATGCGGAACTGCAGATCGCCGACCGCGAGGAGTTCATCACATCGCTGACCACAGATATGCCTCCTGCGCCGGACCATTTCAGCCGCTGCAGCGCGATCAACCGCAGGGGACCGACTCTGATACGCGATCTTCCGATCCTCGCAGCGCTGGAGCCGAAACCGTTCTACGCGCGGTCGAAAGAGGACGACACGGTCGTTGTCGGTGTACGTAGTTACGATTCCTTCGGTGGGCAGCACGTACCAGGCGCGTTTCACATCGATTTTGCAGGTAATTTCGCCACCTTCGCCGGCTGGGTGCTGCCACCGGATTCTGACATCCTTCTGGTGACCGACAGCAGTGAGCAGGCAGCTGAGGTTGTCGTGTGGTTGCGCCGCGTGGGCCTTGATGAGGTCGTCGGTTACCTTGAGGGCGGCATGTTCGAGTGGGCGAAGACCGGCCTGCCTACAAGCTACGTGACGCAGTTATCGATCGATGCCTTCCATAAGAAGATAACGGGCGAGCGCAATCTGGCGCTCGTGGATGTCCGCTCGTCAAGTGAATATGCGGGCTATCATATCAAAGGTGCGATCAACATACCCGTGGCCGATCTTCGGACACGGTATACGGAGTTCGATCCGAGCGTTCCGACGTTTCTTATCTGCAACACCGGTCATCGCTCGAGTCTCGGCGTAAGCATTCTGAAGCAGCACGGATTTGAGGACGTTTATAACGTTGCGGGCGGCATGACGGGCTACAACGCCGCGGGTTACGGGCTCGAATGCACGGTCTGCACTATCCCGCACGGGCCGCGATTCCCGCAGGGACTCACAATCTGAGGTTAGGAGGGAGAAAGAAGAAACCATGGAGTATTTGATGCTGGAGCGCTGGTCTCCGTACATCGTTGGTATAGGCATCGGTATCTTGAGCTGGTTCGCGTTCCTGCTCTCCGATAAAGCGATTGGGTGCTCAACGGCATATGCACGCACGAGCGGGATGATCGAACGGCTCGTTCGCGGGAACAAGGTGCTGGAGAAGCAGTATTACAAGAAGTTTGCCCCGGTTGTCGATTGGGAATGGATGCTCGTTCTTGGTGTTGTGATCGGCGCGTTCATCTCCGCGAATCTCGGAGGCACGTTTCACGTGCTGTGGGTGCCGAGCCTGTGGGCTGCGAGCTTCGGGACGAATCCGGTGCTCCGCTGGCTCGTTGCGCTCATCGGCGGCATTCTCATGGGGCTCGGCGCACGCTGGGCCGGCGGCTGCACCAGCGGGCACGGAATCAGCGGTACGCTCCAATTAGCGGTCAGCAGCTGGCTCGCAGCCATCTGCTTCTTCATCGGTGGGATCGCGACGGCGATGCTCATCTTTTATGTTATCGGTTAGTTAGGAGGTATCAAGATGTTAACAAAACTACACGGTAAAAATAAAGTGCAACTGGTAATCGGGCTGCTGATTGGAATTGCATTCGGCTTCCTGCTCCAAAAAGGGGGTGTAACGGACTACAATGTCATCATCGGCCAGTTGCTCTTGACCGATTTCACCGTCGTCAAGATCATGCTCGCGGCCTCAATTACGGGCATGCTCGGCGTACACCTGCTCAGAAGTCTTGGATTGGCGCAGCTCCATCCCAAGCCCGGCTCTATCGGGGCTTCGGTGATTGGCGGGCTCATCTTCGGCGTCGG
Source organism: Methanomicrobia archaeon (assembly GCA_016930255.1). Lineage (NCBI taxonomy): Archaea > Methanobacteriati > Methanobacteriota > Methanomicrobia > Methanomicrobia archaeon. The sequence goes on from JAFGHB010000084.1 coordinate 25,836, forward strand.
TTTTGCTGTCCTCGGCTACTGTCCGGGTACGGTCGCCGGAGCGGTCGGTCAGGGCGCGTTCGACGCGCTCTTCGGCGGTATCGTCGGGATACTGATCGGGTCAGGCCTGTTCGCCGCGCTCTATCCACAATTGCAGAAATCCGTACTGAACAAAGGCGACTTCGGCGCGATTACGCTCCCGGAGGTGCTCAAGGTGAATCAGTGGCTCATCGTCATCCCCGTTGCCATTGCCTTAACGGCACTGCTCTGGTGGATGGAGCACGTTGGATTGTAAAACTGGCGTGGATAAGATGTCACAGAGTAGCTAGCTAGACCCATACAGTGTACGTATTAGCGAGGTTCTTCGCTTCTTGCAGCGCTTCTTGCGCTTTTACTGTTAATTTATCAAACCTCAAAAAATCATCGCCAAAAGAAAGGGGAAGGTATTTTGCGTAAAGTTTTGCTTTGAGGGGGCTTTGCACCTAAAATGCTAATTTTTAATGTTTTTAGGTGCATAAGCTTGAAGTGATGCCAAATTCGTGCATCTCGTAGGCAGGTACACTAATAATTCGTTCGAAAGTAAGATATGAGGTAAGATAGAAGATGAAATGAAGCTAATAAGAATATAATCATCCCAAAAGTGTTATTCAGATCCTTAAAAAACAATAATTGATAACCATACAGAACTATTGGTATTTGGATAGCAGCCAATGTTTTAAAACTCCAAATTACAATAGTAGAATTATCTTCTAGTTTGATGCCATAATACAGCCAAATTGAACCAATAGCGAAGAGAACAAATAAAACAACTAAGTTTGACGAGATAATAGGAGACAAAATAAAGGATGTAAATGCAAAGATAATGGCTTGGATACCATACAATATTATTGCACGTCTCGAGGCAAATCTCGTTTCTATGAAGAGCGAATATACGAGCAGCGGTAATATCTCTAAAATGTAAACAAAAATGTAGGTTGAATTGGAAGCTATATAGGTCACCTTACCTCATTCCCACCGTACCGCATCCTGTCCATTAATTCCTGCTTCTTGCCCTCGTTCCAGCCGCTTACCGCTTGCAGATACCCGGTGATCCGCGATATGTAATCGAGATTATCCGAATTGCACTTCTCACACGCTTCCATCAGCCCCATCGTCACGTGCGCGCAATCTTTACAGACCGTCATATCCTTCGTAAACGCGTAATAGCCCGTCTGCGTATTCTCCGCGATCTTCATTGCCAAACTTTTCACTCCTCTTGGGTCGGGATAGCCCTCGCCCAAAAATATGTGCATGATATTCCCGCCGTCAACGATCGGGAAGAAGATATGCTCGGTCTTTATCCGCTCGGCGAGCGTGACGTCCGCATTCGGTGGCACGTGCGTGCCGTTCGTGTAATATATGGGCAGGTCACGGGTCTCATGGATACGTGCCAGCGCGCGCTCGACATCGCCGTTCACCACGCTCAGCGCCTTATCCCGGAACTCCTTGTTCAGAATGTCCGCAACGGCGAATCGCTGCACCACGGTCTCCGCCGGTGTCCTCGAAAAGCTGATTGTCATACCTTCTCGTTCCGATAGCTCCTTCGCGTACAGCTCCATCTCCGTCATCGCTCGTACCGCGAGCCGTAACGCGCCGTTATCCTCGTGCACCTGCTTCCCGTAATGGGACTGCACCATCTCGTTGATGCCCACCACGCCGATGATATACACCAGCTCGTCGAGATGAACCGCCATCGTCCCTTTCTCGCCCGTGTGCGGATCTTTCGGTCGTTGTGTCGCAAATGGCATGCGGCCGCTTTCGATGATCTGCTTCATCCAGCTCTTCTTCACCTTCAAAACCTCAACGGCGCAGTCCATCAGCCGTTTCAGTTCCGTAATCAGCTTATCATCATCGTGATCCGCACGGTACGCCGCTCGCGGACAGTTGAGCGTGATCACCTGCCAGCCGCCCATCGTGAAGTGCGCGCCGTTTCTGAAATACATCTTGTCCTTGAAGTCCGCATCCTCCGGCGAGGTCTTGAAACTGTATGCGCAGCACTGGTAGCACGAAACACCTTCGCCCGCGCCCCGATACTCTGGGATCTTGTTATCAAAATACGGCGATCCGTACTTCGCCGTCAGTTCGAACGCTAGATCATACAGCTCTTCGTACGTCGGCAAATCCGGATGCTTACCGTTGAATTCCTCATCCTCGCTCAGGAAATAAGGCTCGATCGCAATCTCCGGCTTCGGGAAGTTGAACGGCTTACCCCAGTAATCGCCCTGCAGCATCACGTTCATCAGCGCTTTGAACGCCAACCGCACCTCGCGCTCGAACTCGCCGTACGTCCGCAGCGGCACGGCCTCGCCGTCCCATACCTCGCCTTTATACACCACCGGCTTGTCCTTCCAGATCTTCGGCACACCCGGCGTGAGCTGCACCGACGAGAAGACCAACTGACCGCCGCGAGCAACCTGCATCTGCGTCATCTCGTACACGAACATCTGCATCAACTGCTCGATCGCTTCGTACGAAAGCCCCTCTAAATACGGCGCAATAAACGTAAGGAAATTAAAAAAGCCCTGACCGCCTGCGAAGTTGGTCTGGGCACTGCCCAAAATCTTCACGGCATGTAGAATAGCCACCTCTGGCTTCTTCGCCGGGCCCGCGACCGAGGCCTTTGTGCCCGAGCCGTCCGGCATCAACCCATAATAGAAAAAGTATCTGAGGTCCCAGTCCTGGCAGAACCCGCGCGTACCGAAATATTCGAGATCGTGGATATGCAAATCGCCACTGAGATGCGCGTCCGCGAGCTTCGGCGGTAAGAGCAGCAAATACTGCTCCTTACAGATCTTGTCCGCTTTCTTCTTGTGCGACGTCTCCGCATTCTCCTGCAGGTTCGCGTTCTCGTTCGCTTCAAACCCCTCCCCGATATCAATCAGATGCGCGTCATACACCGGCGTGCCCACTCGCGTGCAGACGTTCCGCCACTCCTGCTCGTGATACTCCTCCAGCAAAATCTGGTTCACGATCTCTCGCACTAACGCGCCCGAAAGCTGCGAGATGCCCATCATCTTTATCCGCTTCTCCGCCTCTTTCGCGATCTCACGCGCCGTCTCTTCATCGATCCCCGAATGCCCATAAAACTTCCCACTCAATTTCGTCTCACGCAAAAGCTGCTTTACTATCGATTCCTTATCCCACTCCAGCATGTGCCCATCGCTGGTTCGCACCTTCGGGAAGCGCAAGGTCATACCGTCCAGCGTCGTCTGCAACGTGCCGTTCGTCACATTAAAGATCCGTTTCATGCTTCTTCCTCTTCCTTTAGCACTTCTCTCAACCGCTCCTTCCGCAGCTCATCGCCATTAAACAAATCAGTATCCGTAAGAAACGTCGAGCCGACCTGGACAACCGGCGTAATCATCGTGAACACGCCCTGCATGCGTAACTCCGTCAGCGCTTCCGCTGTCGTTATGTCCACCTCCTCATACGCCGCCCCTTCCGCTGTCAGGAACTCCTTGACGAGCTTACAATTCGGGCAGATTTTTGTTGTGTAAACTTTTATTCCCATCTTCTTCCACTCCGCTTCCGCTGAACCCCATGAACATCAAGAGTGATACACATCTATTGTACGCCGCATAATAAAACCCTTGCGTAGGCTCCCATTCTAAGAAATAATAGCCGTTATTTTCACTATTTACGTTATTATTAGTCCTATTTCACTTAATAAACCGCATTTAGGAATTTAAAGCAGGAACGAGTCGATTTTAGCGCTTACAAGTGCTTGACCGCTGAGCACGGTACCTTATGCCCCCAGACGATGTGGAGAGGTATAACTCGGGTTTGTCTACTGAGGAAGTCACGTCTCTTTACGTACACACGTGCGGTCGCACTGCTAAAATCCAGCAATACGTCACAGCTCACGAATCATAAAAAATGAGCAGGTGGCAAAGGCTATGGAAGCCAAGGCCCGGATTTGAACCGGGGTATAGCTGATCTGCAGTCAACCGCGTAGCCACTCCGCCACCTTGGCACTGTTCAGTTCAGTTTGGATTATATAAAGTAGCAGATGGGACTATAAAAAATACCTGCTAACCGGTATATCGCGTAGTAAAAAATGCATAAAGTCTGGGTGAAAAGAGAAAAGAAAGAAAAAGAACGCACGCACATACAACTCTGATTTCATCTGGACTCAGCGAGATGATTGGTGCGGACGTTAGTAGCTGCGGGCTAAAAATCTCGGTTTATCACCTTGAGTCTTACACCCCAGCCCTATCAAACCATTCTTCTAATGATGCCCTTAAGGAAGTCTCTTTTTGGGGATGGCTTCGAGCTTAGATGCTTTCAGCTCTTATCCACCAGCGCGTAGCTGCCCGGCAATGCCCTGTCGGACAACCGGTACACCAGAGGCGCCGCTGCTTTGTTCCTCTCGTACTAAAAGCAGCTTCCCCTCAGACCTCCAGCACCCCCAATAGATAGCAACCGACCTGTCTCACGACGGTCTAAACCCAGCTCACGATCTCCTTTAATAGACGAACAGTCTTACCCTTGGCTGCAGA
>JAFGHB010000085.1 GCA_016930255.1 Methanomicrobia archaeon
ATCTCTCAGACATTCATCGTTGACCTCACCCACTTGAAGCGGTTGATCCGAAAGCATTTTGAGGAATTTTCATCACGGCTTAGTTTCACGCATGGCTGGATCGAGCGGTTTCTAGGCGAGGGTGTTAAGTATGAATTGTTTGGTTTTTGACTATAAAATCAACCGGGACCGCTCTCGATTGCAGGCCGGGATTCAAAACGCGCATAAAAAGTCGAATTTCCTGCGTCTGTCTCTTACGTTACGAGCAAAAAAAGAGGAAAGGAAAAAAGAGAGGGGGAGGAGGGAAAAAAAGCTCACTCACCTCTTCTGCCTTCTACCCTTCAGTGTGCTTGTCGCGATGAGGCTGAGCAGCCCTATGAGTACTGCGAGCCCCAGAGGCGCGAGCAGTGGTGCTCTTATTACATCGACAGGATTGGTAACGGAAAATCCCGGATGATTTGGATGGTCGACTGCATCGATACCATCGTTATAGACTTCGTTCTGGTTCGCGTCGAAGACCATGTCGTACTCACCAGGAACGGGATCCTGCCACACCACGAGCGGTGTATCAACGCCGATGTTCCCGTCTCCGTCCGTTAAAATGTTCGGAGCGATTGCATAGACGGTATAGTTGGTGATCAGCTCGCCACCGACCCATTTGCGGTCATCAACGATGTAGATGTCCACATGCGTGCCCGGTGTGAAGCCGCTTCCCTTGGCATACACGTCTTCCCCGGTCAGGAACTCATTTTTCACGGAGCCGGAGTCATCAGCGGCATCGCCTGACGGACAGAGCACCGTAATGGACACGAAGTCCTCGTTGCTGTACGTCCAGTTCCCGTCCGACACGCCTTTCGCACGGAAGGTATTCCGGTCCACACCGCAGCGTAGGACCGTGGCGTCGTACTCGATTCGCACACTTTCATTCGGTTCGAGTGTCAGAGAATCGCCCCAAAGCACGTCGATCTCCCATTCCCTGCTGACCACGAGGTCAATTGTAACGTCGGCCACTGTGTACTCTGCCGCTTCGCCCGTTCGCGCGTTCCGCAGCAGGATGGTGTCATTCGCACTCAAATTGAGATCGCCATCGTCAGTCCAGCTTTCCACGGTGCATTCGTCCTTGCAGCCGCAGACTTCGACCCATTCGGTATGTGTTGGTGCGCTCAGGGCTATGGCTTCGTAATCAAGCACGGAATCGAGGTAGCTGCTCTCGCCGGTTTCGACATCGGTGACGTTAAGCGTGTAGGGACCGTTATCGACGTGGTACCAGGCGCCCGGCATTGTGGTCATGTAGATCTGATCGCATGCGCTCAGTCGGCTGTCGTTATTTGTATCTTCCCAGTGATCCGGCAGCTCCAGCACGTAATGGTTCCCGACGCCAGGACATAACTCCAGGAATTCCGTTCCTAACGGCGCATAGGGGTCCCAGGAGGTATTGTGCAGCACCTTCTGCTTGAAGCAGTATTCTTCTGGCGCGCACGGTAGTGTTACTGCATGTTCTGTGCCGCTCGCGTTTTTCAGCGTCGCGTTGCCGGCGTACTCCAGGCTGCAATCGAGCACATCCCAGAATCGGAGCTGCGTGAGATTGCTCAGATTGCTCGTCCCCGTGTTCGTGATCGTGCAACTGAACCGGAGCGTGTCGTTGATGCTCGTCGCCGTTAAATCCTTCACCCAGGTCCCGTTCTCGGGATCACGGACTGTTTTATTCGCGTGAATGACCGGTGCGGAGGTGAGAACGGTTTCGTACCCCGTTCCAAGCTGGTAGGTGCTGCTGCCCGAGAGCCCGATAATCTGGCCAATGGTGCCGCTCATCGTGTAGCTGGACGAGTCCATAGCGCCACCGCCACCACCGCCTAACGCGTTCCAGGTCAGGTCATAGTGCTCTGAGAGCTGTGCGCCTGCAATAGTAGCGAGGCAGAGCGCGAGCGCAAGCAGGAGCACGGGAAAGGCTCTGTGCTGCTTCATGCTCTTCACTCAGTTAGCCTCCGCCAGCCTCGTATCCTCATAGCCAATTCGCTTCGCCGCGACTTCCCACATGAAACCTGCGTCTGAGCTGCCGCTCTGGAGCTCCCGTACAGTGAAATTAGTCGTCGTGCGCTGAGAGACGTACAGGCCGTTGCACTCGGCGGTCGGCGTTATCTGGACGAGCATTGGACGCGTATCGTCAATCGTAACGGTCTCCAGGAAGATCGGGTCAAGCTCGATAGTCACCACGCCGCCGTCCAGGTGTGCCTCGCCGCGATCGAAGAAATAAACCTCGGCGGACTCATCGCAGTACGTGGTGCGGTTGCCGTAATTCCGGGTCGAAACCACGGCGCTTTTCGTGCCGCCGTCGACAGTGAGACCATTGTGGACAGTGAGTTTGCCATCAATCTCGACGTCATCAGCAAATTCACCTTTACCTTCAAACCAGGCACAACCAATTTCGCTAGAAACCTCCGCCGTTAGATCTCCCGCTGCATTGTACATTTTTAGTGCATTGGGACCGATTTCCACTTTCTTGTTGGAACCTGTAGCCTGGTAGGTATGTTTGCCCGTTTGCGATGACGATCCGTTTATGGACTCTGTCCTGATGACGTTGCCTGCGCCGTCTGTCACAATTGTTTGCCCATTAGGATAACTCTTTGTTATCTTCACAACGTTACCGGCTTGATCGTACTCTATATGAGTAAATACCGCATCCCCTGGGCCACCCCCCGTAGCACGCACCTCCTTGCGCTTAGTGCCATTTTCATCAAAATATTCTTCAATATAACCCGGCTCAAGATTATCCGGATCTGGGAGAGGTCTTCTCACCACTTTCCAGCCTGCGGTGGATCTAATCTCTAGGCCGTTTGTGCTACTGATTTTGATGGTTTTATCGCCACCACTAGTAGTGGCCTCCACCCCTTCGGTAGTGACAGTCGTAGTGCCCTGACCGTCGGTATGGACGGTGTGGGTGCCCGTTTGAGATGAAGATCCGCTCATGGACTCCGTCCCGATGACCTTGCCTGTGCCATCTTTTACTGTCTTCTTGCCGGTTTCGGAATCGACCTCCTCACTCCTCACAAGATCACCATTTTCGTCTCTCCACTCTTTAAAGGAAATTTTATCTTCAGTATTCACTGCCTCAAAATATCTCAACTTAACATTTTTGTCGTAAAAATATTCCGCTATTTGAGGCCCAATATCTATACGTTCATACCTTATCGTCCCGTTTTCGTCCCACCTCTCCGTCTTTGCTGGAAAATAATATCGATACCTTAGCGTCCCGTTTTCGTCCCATTGCTCGCAATCGCCATCCCCATTTTCCTTCCGCCTCAGGACGCCGTTTTCGTCCCATTGCCTGCGAGTGCCATTCACGAACGCTTCATACCTTTTCTTTCCGTTCTCGTCCCATTGCCGGTGCGTGCCATCCGCAAGCGCTTCTTCCCTCAAGACTCCGTTCTCGTCACGGTAATACGAGCCTTTATCCGTGATGGTACACGTCCAGTGCGGGCTTTGATGCGGTCCGGTGACGTTGATGCCGCCGTCGAAAGTCTCCAGCCCCGCATGCCACGAGGTTCCGTTGGCGTTCAACCGGTGGGTCACGTTGCCGTCTGCATCCGTGATCACCAGACCCTGCCCGGGCGCGAGCGGGTTCCGGGTATACTCGGCGACGTAGGCGTAGGCAACGCTCGCCAGCCGCAGCCGGGGCGTCATCTCCGCATCGCTCTCCACCTGCACACCGAGCCAGCGCTCAGAACCGTTCAGAAAGATGTCCGGGGGGATGGGTGTGACATTGCCCAGAAGGATGCTGAACCGCCCGTCGGTCACCTGAACGGTGCGCGTCTCGAACCAGAGCGCGCTGCCGCCGGTGGCGTTCTCGTAGACGCTGAAGGTCATCTGATACGTGCCATCGGGAACCGGATCGCCGAGATTGTCGGCCAGCACGCCCTGATAGCTGAGCAGATGCGGAACACCCGCGGAATCCGGGTTCGCTCCGCCCAGCCACACGATACCAATACTCGCCAGAAATGTCACTACAATCGCAATCACCGCTAATCGCCCAATAACTGTCCTATTTTTTACAGATCGTTTTAGATTTAGCATGACCTGCACGTATTCTCTGCTCGTACTTAAGCTTTTCGGTCTAAAAGGGCGCTTTTGCAAGGTTTTTATTATATAAGGGGCTTTTGCCAGTCCTATTTGAAAAAAAGAGTACGCCCTAAGTCTCTCCTTTGTTGTTGTGATTCACTAAACCGAGAAAGAAACCGGATTAAGCGGCTGTAGCAGTACCGATTACCACTTATAACCACTGCTCAAAGCTCTTTTGCTGCGCGCCTGGTTTCTTTTGTGGTGGTGCAATCCGCTTCAGAACTTTACTAACGCGCTCTTCCGAGAAATCATGCTCGTCACAGAGGAATTCCAGCACGTTCGCCTCGTCCAGCGCGCCCCACGTTAGTTCATACGACTCGTTCACCTCGGGCTGCAAAAATATAGCGCGCACGAGCTCGTAATTCTCTATCGGTCGCGTTTCGATTGCCGAGTCCGCCAGTAATTGTTCGATACTGTGGTGCTCTTTGATCAGTTTGAGCGCTTTCTTGACCCCGATCCCCTTTATTCCAGGATTGAAATCCGTGCCGATGAGTAGTGCGATGTCAACAAGCTCTTCACGGGTTATGCCGTGCTTCTCTGCGAGCGCGTGAAACGACACGAGTTCAGGCTGCGCCTTTCGTCGCGGCGCGCTGAGATTCCGTACCATAACCGGTGCGCCGAAGAGTAAGCAGTCGTAATCCTGCGAGGAAACGAGCTTGGCATCACCCCGCTGGACCATATAAGCAGCTTGCGCCTCGCCCTCCGTTGGCGCCTGCACGCACGGGATGCCGAGGTACGATAAGAGCGTCTTCGCATCCGCTACGATCGTGTCGCTAATGCGCGAGGATGCCTTTGCGTACTTCAACGCCTCTTCGGGAGCCAGCACCTTCGCTTCTTCCCACTTCCTGCTCGCCTCCGTTCGCCGTTCTGACCGTGCTCTGATAACCTCAGTCTTCAATTCCGACGGCTTACCGTCGAAGACGAATACCGGCCTGATACCTTTCTCCATTAAGTTCGTCGTGCGATATATCAGCCCTGAGAGATGCGATGTGACTCTCCCTGAGGAATCCTGCAGTGGCGTCCCATCCGGCTGGCGAATAATGCTCAGGAATTGATACAGCGTATTGTACGCATCGATCGCAACGATCTTGCCGGCAAGCGCGTCTAAACGTACTTCTTGCGGCTCTACCAGCTCCGCGATATTTACTCCCATTTTCAGTCGAGGTGGCTGTAATTTTTAAGATTTAGGCCCCTGTTCCTCCACCTGTATAAATATGGGCGAAGTTTTTAAGAATCTCCAGTCCTTATTCGGATTGCACGTTCGAAATTGTTATGTTATCGACATAAGTACCACTCACATTAGCGATACCGTTAGCAACTTTCTTTTTCCAAACGTCGTCTGTATAAACGCCCTCTGAATCTTTCACCAGAATTAACCAATCATTGCTTTCGACTCTTTCTCCTTCTACGCCAATTCCCATTGTACTTACCGCGCCACCAATGTTCTGGGCTCTAAAACCCTCCAATTTCAAAGCTACAATATTAGTATCACCCATCTTAATACGATATGCTTTACCCCTTCCGAGCTCCTCAGTTACGACTATTTCATCGGACATTTTTTCTATCACACAACATCTCATATATGCGCTGTTTATATAAATATAGATAGGATTGATAAACTTTTCGCTCTTTTTCATTGGAACTCAACTAATTGGATGAAAAGGCCCCCGATGATTTTGAGAACACATGGAAAGGGTCAATTTCTCTCTAAAGCCTCGTAGCTTTCCCCGTTTAAAGTTTTTCTGAGGTTGGTTGTGCTGGAAAAACATTGATACGGGTCGAGCTCAATCTTCCGCTTCAACTACATCCACGATGTTAGATCATGTCGCCGCCCCCATTTTACAAGTGAGGGGCAACCAACGATTTTGAGAATCGCGGAGGAAGGATAGAGACAGGGTGTTAAGTAAACCAAAAAAGGTTACACATCGATGTATTCGTTTTTATGAGTCCTCTTTTCTTTCTTTTTCTGTAAAGGAGGATTAA
>JAFGHB010000086.1 GCA_016930255.1 Methanomicrobia archaeon
GAAGCACCAAATCGGGTCGCGGGCTTTTTGTCTTATCCGCATAACTGCCGGTTTGGAACAAATATTCCAGCGCTTCTTCTCCATCAGCAACCCAACGGATATCATTTTTCGGTCCTTCTTCTTCAAGAGTTCGCATCGTAAGCATCGCGTGTGCTTCTTCGTCTTCCACCAACAAGGTTACAACCTTTTCCCCTCTCATTTTTTCTCGCTTCCTCCTAACTAAGCGGCGCAAGGCAAGGTAGAACAAACCGTGCAGCCTTTATCCTTCTCTGATTCTATCCAGATACGCCCCCCATGTAGGTCAACGATTCGCTTCACGATTGCAAGACCTGCACCAGTGCCCTTGCTATCTTTATCCAGCTTGTAAAACAGTTTAAAAACTTTCTCGTGTTGGTTTGGCTCAATGCCTATCCCATTATCCCTCACGAAGAATACGACTTCACCGCGATCATGACGATGCCCAATGTGGATCTCCGGATACTGTTGATCTCCGAAATTATCTAAGCTGTTCTCAATGAGATTTACCAGCGCCTCAACTATCTTCATGCGGTCCACGTAAACGACCGGGAAATCGTTAACCACAGCCACTTCCACACCCCTCGCTTCTATCTCTGTCTGGGTTTGTTTCAATGCTTCTTGAACAAGCTCGCCAAAAGGTACATACTCGGGCGGTTTTTCCACACGAGCGATACGAGAGTATTTTATAGTATCACGTAAAAGGGAGTCCATCTTTATGATGGCGTTCTCTATGTATTCCAAATCGCTATCCACAGACTCTCCGTTATTCTCTTCTAAATCCTTCTTGAGCATCCCCGCAATTCCCTGAATGGTGACAAGTGGCGTCTTCAAGTCATGTGAAACCGTATAAATAAAGCTTTCCATTTCGGCTTTACTCTCGATGAACGTATTCGCCAATTCCTCAATTTCATCGCCTGTCTTTATTTCCAGATTATAATCGAATTTGCCCTTCGATACCGCTTTTGTGCCTTCTATCAACTGCATTATCGGTTCTGTGAACGTTTTGGCGAGGAAAAAGGAAGCGATGCAGATAAAAGGGATAGTAAGCGAAAATAAGTTGAGACCGGTCATAAACGCTTCGTTTGCGGTTAAATTAACAGAGTTAAACGAAATCCCGAGTAGAATAACCCCGCCAGAGATGACGGAGAGGGAGAGCATAACTGCGAGGAGCCTCACAAATATACTTTTTCTACCAGGGACAGCGGTACTCTTCTGAGAGTGGTTCATTAGCTTATACTAATCTTACCAAAGCCAATATAAAAGGGTTGTTATATTTGTAAGTCCCGTTCCGAATGTTCTAAGTTTTTGTTGTAAAGGTCTGAAAATAGAATATAATTGTTATATGCAACCTTCCATGTGTTCGTGCCCATCGCGGTGGGCTCGTTCGTGGTCTTCCATAATCTTCTCTCAACTTGTCAATTCCGCGTTGAAATCCCCTATTTGGAGCGTGATGCAAGCACACAACGAGAGAGTTTTGCCCCCTGGGTCTTCCGCTTTCACTGTATGGCTAAGTATCTTTTCACGCGAGCAGCCGGTGGGCTTTTCTCATCCCGTCTCAGCTAATCTCACTTTTTGTTCTCCCAGATCTAAGAACCCCTCTGTTTCAGTGTTCCTGTGATTTAAGCGGGCATTCTGATCGTTTCTGGAGAACCGGCGGAAGGCGTTTGGAGGTATTAAACTAATTGACACTGAGAATCCGCGACAGCCACTTTTAAGGGGCCCTCATCGATCCTCCATCGCTCATCTTCGGTCACTTCCCAGCCCAAAAGCCCCTTTATCGTATCTGCCAATTCATTGCATTGACTTGCAGGATTCCCGCTCTTAGTGATGTATCTGTCAGCGCCCTTCTTCAAAGCTTCCGCAGCAATCCTCGCCCCCCCTTTGCCTGTGAAGAGAATGAACGGAATAAGAGCGTGTTCTCTGCTGCTTCTGAGGACTTCCAAAAACGCGATACCATCCATTCCAGGCATCTGGTAATCGGAAATGACCGTATCAAAATGCTCGGTTTTAAGTCTGTCCAACGCTTCTTCCGCTGAAAGTACACTCACGATTTCAAAGGCATTCTTCGACGCTCTTTGCAGAAATATCCGCGTTATCTCCAGATCTGTAGGCTCGTCATCGACATGCAAAACTCGTATCGGCTTAAACTTTCTGTCTGAGTACTCCGCTTCTGTTTTGTTCATCTTATCTTACTTCTGCAATATTCGCTCTTTGTAGCAATATTGCATAAATTGTCCACTATATATGCAAGCCCAACTACTATATGATTTTCGGTTTCTATTCGAACTTTTCCCTTTGGTTTCCACTGGAGAGAGCGGTGGTCGGGGAGGGGATATATGACGCGCGAAATAGGGAGCGGAGAATACCTCTCCCGTTGAGGGGTATCGAGAAAGTTTATGCCTTTTGAACCGGCAGTGTGAAGCAAACCGTGCATCCCTTGCCCTCCTCAGATTCTATCCAGATGCGCCCGCCGTGCACCTCGATTATCCGCTTCACGATTGCTAACCCCGCACCGGTTCCCGTGCTCGTCGTATTGACTTTATAGAAAAGATCGAAGACCTTCTCGTGTTGGCTCGGACCGATCCCTATTCCATCGTCCTTCACGAAAAATACCGTCTCCTGGCCGTCTAAGCGATGTCCAATCTCTATTTTCGGATGTGGCTGTTCGCCTCGGTAGTTTATGCTGTTCGTAATCAGGTTCACCAGCACCTCGACGATCCGCATTCGATCCACATGCACGGTGGGGAAGTCATCAGCCACAGAAACCTCAATATTATTTAAGCTTAGTTTCCCGGCTGTCTGCTCCAATGCCTCTTTAACAATGCCTTCAAACGGGGTATCGCTTGGCGGATTCACCACACGACCGATTCGCGAGAGCTGTAGTGTATCGTTCAACAGGTGTTCCATCTTTATGGCTGACTTTTCTATCTGCATCAACTCGTTCGCCAGATTCGCCGTATCGTCTTGTTCCAAATCTTCCAGCGCAAGAGTGGTAAAGCCACGGATGCCAAAAAGCGGCGACTGCAAGTCGTGAGAGACCGTGTAGGTGAAGTGCTCCAACTCGTTGTTCTTGGCCTCAAGCTCTTTAAGAAGCTGTTCCCGTTCCCTCTCTGCCTGCCTGCGCTCCGTGATGTCTTGCAACGTCTCTATCGCTCCAATAATACTCCCTTTGGAGTCTCTCAATGGTGCTGCGGTAAATAGAAGCCATTTCCCTCTGTTTTTCTGGGCGAAGAAGTAATCTAACGCTTCATAAGCGCCTTCGATTAACGCTGATTTTTTATATTTATCCCCATACCTTCGTTTAAATTCACGCTTAGGGGCACAATCGACGATTAGATCAGCCATAACGGGCCTCTTCTTGGGATAGAAGGGTATCCACTGCTTATCCGTTCCAATTACGTCTTCCCGTTTCACACCGGTGAGTGATTCAACAGCGGTGTTCCAGTGAGTGATTTTGTGCTCGCTATTGATTACGAATGTGGGAATGGACGATCCATCAATGATTCTTGCGAGTTTTTCTTCCGCGCTCTTTCGTTCGGAGTCATCTTCAAACGTCTCTAAGCCGCCGATTACATGCCCTTCTTTATCTTTGAGGAAATCAACGTTCTTTGAGACTGTGAGTGCCCTTCCACCTACGGTGATCTGACATTCTTTTCTATAAACTGGCTTTTTTACACCTCCCGCGTATAAACAGCAGTTTTCAAGGCATGCTGTGCATTTCCATATTTCAGTGCACGTTTTACCTATAACATCCTCTGCCCTGAGCCCGGTTAGTATTTTGGCACCGTGACTCCAAGATGTAATCTTTTTTTCTAAATCCACGGTGAATATGCCAAAAGGCATAGTCCTGAGGATTACTTCAAGGTGCTCTTTGGATTTCCTTAGTGTCTCGGCCGCTCGGTTACGCTCGGTGATGTCCTCAACCATTCCTAAAACGACTTTCTCACCATTAATCGTAACCATTTGTGTCCAAATCTCTACAGAACGTTTAGAGCCGTCCTTCCTGTATAGCACGAACTCATCAGGACCTGTCGCTCTTCCAAGTGCGTTGAGGGCAAGTAGTTTAATAGCTTTACTCAGCCCTTTCGGATCGAGCAATTTTAGTTTAAGATAATTCTTCCCAATCAACTCGTCCCGCTTATAACCCACGATTTCCTCGGCCTTCTCGTTTCCGTAGAGGAACGCTCCTTTAACGTCACTATAATAAATACCGAAAGGTGCGTTTTCTACGAGGGTTTTATACTTCTCTTCATTTTCTCGCAACACATCCTCCGCCCGCTTGCGTTCGGTGACATCCAAAAGAGCTGCGACGCTCTTTTTTGTCCCTGGAATCACGCTGATGGACAAGAAAATGTCTTTAACATTCCCTGCTTTGTCAATAAACCTGAACACATAGTTCGTTGGTGCCGCATCCAGATCGATCCTTCGTAAGCGATGATACTCTTTCATTCGCTCCAAATCCTCTTCCACGACGAATTCTGTCCAACTTTTCTTACCTTCCACTTCCTCCCGGGAATAGCCGGATAATTCTTCAAATTTCGTGTTTACCAAGGATAAGGTCGTATCCTCCTCAATGATGACCATTGCGGTGCCGGTCGTTTCAAAAATGGCCTGATATTCCTTCTCCGACTTCTTCAGTGCATCTTCCGTCCTATTTTTCTCTACCACCTCTTTTATCACATGTGCCAGTGTCCCATACAGGCTTTTTATCTCGCCACCTTTCTGGAGGTAATGGTTTGCTCCCTTGTTCAACGCCTCCATCGCCACTTCTTCTCGCCCCTTCCCCGTGAACATGATGAACGGAACCGTGTTTCCACTCTGACGGAGATAGTCGAGGAATTCCAAGCCGTCCATTCCCGGCATCTTATAATCTGAGAGTACCACGTCGTAGTCCACGCTGTTCAAGAGTTCTATGCCTTCCTCGACCGAGGTTGCACCATCAATACTAAAATTCGCATTCCTCCGTTCCAGAAAGCGCTTTGTTGATATGAGGACATCAGGCTCGTCATCCACGTGTAATATTTTTATCCTCGTTTGCTCTCGATTCATCTTACCGATAGCACATTTCCCTCCGTTAATTCGGCACGAGTAAGTCCATCCAATCCCTTTACTACAGATATAATGACCATAGCCCGGAGAGTTTATAAAAATGCTGATTGGTTAAAAAAATATTTACACGTTTTTTTCTATACGAAATGTAAGAAAGATCTTCTTTCTATAAGTTTAAAGCCGCTGGAGATGTCACGAACGAAAATCGCACAAGCACCAACCAGTGACGAAAATTGTTCACCGCTCCTCACTATCACGCACGCCGTGCGTGGTGCAACGAGCGAAGATTCAAAACTAACGAACGCTCGAAATAGGAGGTGGAATTGACGTTCCTTGGATAACTAACTGCTGAGAACGTGTGTTCTTATGAAACAGGAAGTGTGAAACAAACGGTGCATCCCTTGCCCTTCTCAGATTCTATCCAGATGCGCCCGCCGTGCACCTCGATTATCCGTTTCACGATTGCTAATCCTGCGCCGGTCCCCGTGCTCGTCGCGTTGACTTTATAGAAAAGATCGAAGACCTTCTCGTGCTGGCTCGGATCAATCCCTATTCCATTGTCCTTCACGAAGAATACCGTCTCTTGACCGTCTAAACGATACCCGATGTCAATTCTTAACGTTGGCTGATCACCGCGGCATTTTATGCTATTTCCTATGAGATTTACCAGCACCTCGACGATCCGCATTCGATCAACGTGAACGGTCGGGAAATCCTCCGCAACAGATACTTCAACGCCGCTCGATTCTATATGCGCTACTGTCTGCTCCAGAGCTTCCTTAACGATTTCACCAAACGGGACATCCTCGGGCGGATTTGCCACACGACCGATACGAGAGAGTTCCAGTGTGTCCTTCAGAAGGAGGTCCATCTTTGCCGCTGCACCTTCTATTCGTTCCAGATCGCTTGTTAAATGCTCCGTATTGCCCTGTTCTAAATCTTCTCGTGCAATAGTGGTAAAGCCCCGGATGGCAAAAAGAGGTGATGCCAAGTCGTGCGAGACGGTATAGGTAAATCGCTCGAGTTCGGCGTTCTTTGCTTCAAGCTCTGTGATAAACCTTTTACGCTCATTTTCCACGCGTTTCAATTCCGTGATGTCCTTTGAAACCACCGTTACGGCTATCGTCCTTCCGTCAGAATCGTTAACGGGACTTAACGTTCGGAGAAAGTTTCTGCCGTTTCGAGTGCTTTCATGTTCAGAGTGGACTGAGTCCCCGGTCTCGAATACCTCTCCTACTTCATCAGCAAACTTTTTCGTTGTCACTTCGGAATGAACCTCACTGTACGTTCTCCCTAAAATATCCTTGCTTGTCAAGCCTAATCGTGACAGATGTCTTCGGTTAATGAAGAGATACCGGCAATTCTTATCCACCAAATAGACGGAATCTTCGGTGGATTCCACGAGGGAGCGATATTTCTCTTCCGATTCCCGGAGCTCCCTCTCCATACGCTTCCGCTCGGTGATGTCAATCAACGAAGCAAGGCTCTTTTTTGTCCCGGGGATTATCGTTATATTGAGAAGAATATCTCTGACATCTCCTCCTTTGGTGATCAATCGGAACTCGTAGGTCGAAGGGGGCTGACTGTCATCTACTCTCCTCAATTTATGTCGCTCCTTCATCACCTCAAGATCGTCTTTCGCAACAAAATCAGTCCAGTGTACTTTACCCTCGACTTCTTCCTTGGTGTAACCAGCAATTCGCGCAAGCTCATCATTCGCGAATGAGATGATCATATCATCCTCTATAATACACATGCCGGTTCCAGTAGAGGCAATCATTGATCGGTACCTCTCCTCGCTCTCCCGCAGCGCCTTCTCTGCCTCTTTCACTCCGGTAATATCCTCGACGAAAACAAGTGCTTTCCTACCGCCTTCTTCATCTACGAATGGCATGCCGGTGAAATTTCTTATGGATGACTTCTTCGCGTAATGCGAGGTGTATTCGACGGATTCCATAAAGAAAGGCTCACCCTGTAAGGCTGATTTGATCTTGTCGGTGAGACCCAACTTCTGGTATGGTGGAAGTTCAAAGACATTTAAATTTTCGAGTTGCTCTTTAGTATCGCCTGAAATGTCTCTCATGACTGGGTTCACGTACTCAACGGTACCATCACTATCTATCACGAATATACCAAACGGCGCTTTTTCCAAGATCGCACGTTTCAGCTCGTAGAGTCTACTAATCTCTTCCTGTGCACGCATTTGTTCCGTGACATCTTCATAGGTGATGAGCTGTTCGCCCGTCGTCATGGTGGCTGATCTAAAGTAAATCACCTTCTTTGATCCATCCTTGCACCTCACGGTAAATGTTCGAGGCCGGAATTCGCCGGGCTGTGATGCCCTTAGATCTTCGATCCAGGTTGAAATGGCCTCTTTTTGATATTGCTCATCAGGAAAGGCCTTACTGAACCAGTCCCTCCCGGTATGGATGTCATCGAGTGTATAACCGAACAGCTCGACGAACTTGGAATTCACGTATTTATAGTCCCCCTCAGACGATATAATCGCCAGCCCTAGGGGTGATTCTTCAGTCAGCAGTCGGTACCTCTCTTCGCTCTCCCACAGCGCCTTCTCTGCTTTTAAACGGACAATCGAGCTGCCGATTTGTGCTGCAATCGTCTCGAGCGTGCCACGAGAGAAAACGGGCACCTCATCTAACATATGGGAAGCGGTATTCAGACAACCGATCACCTGATCTTCGTGATGCACCGGAATAATGGCGGAAGCACGCAAGCCCTCACGCCTTCTAGCCTCGTCTAAGGGCACCCCTAAATCTGAATGTTTTGCGTAGATTGGCTTGCCTGCCATTATGAGCCTTGTACTAGGCGAATCAGCTTCATAGTGTGACGAACTCACGATAAAATCAGGTGATAATCCTGTATGAACCACAAGGTCTAAAGCCCCGGTGGTCTCATCCACCAGATAAATACCGCCACAGTCCATCCCAGAGGCATGGATCACCGATTCAAGGCAGAGACGCAACCCCTCATCAAGCATGGTTACGGCGGTACATGCCATAGCTAGATCGTGCTGGAGGTTGATCAGATTCTCCGCCCGCTTACGCTCGGTGATGTTGTTTAGAAAATTTAACGTGGCAGGTCGACCCTCCCAAGTAATCAAGACCGCATTTATCTCAACCCAGAAGATATTGCCGCCCTTACTAGCCAATCGGAGAGAATAGACGCTTGGTTGCTCTTCTCCTTTCAGCCGTTTAAGATAGCTTTCAAGCACCATCTCCCGGTCATCTGGGTGGACGAAATCCACAAATGGTCTGGAAGTTAGCTCTTCTTGTGAATAACCTGAGATCTCCACCGCTTTGGGATTGACAAATTTGAGCATGCCGTCTTGAGCCACAACAATAGCCTCGTTGGCGTTCTCCACCAACATTCGATATTTTTCTTCTGATACTTGCAGCTCGTTTTGAGACCGTTCCAACGACGCTAACGTCTTATTGATCGCGCCGGCAAGGTTCGCAATTTCATCTCGTCCCGCTATAGTGACTCGCTGCGAAAGGTCACCACTTGCGCCTATACCGTCGACACTATCGTTTAGTTGACTCAACGGAGATAGTACCAACCTATTCAAAGATAATAAGACCACCACACTAAACGCTAGACCAACTGCCAGGATCGACAAGATAAGATACTGCAAGGTGGCTTGGCCTTGCCTGGCGATAGCCCGTGGTATATCCACTTCAAGGATAAGACCAGGGTTTCCGTAAATATCCTCCAGCAGGGTGTACCCCGCAATGGACTCCTCACTCAATGGTTGGATGAATACAGGTGTATCCTCGGATAATGAGGATTTTGCCTCTTGTAAATTGGAAGACAACTGCGAATCGGCGAACCGATGGACGCTGAAAGACAATTGCGTTATCTCTGCGATATCCGCTACTTCCGCGGCGTCGAGATAGCGACCCATAATCAGTGCACCGCGAATAGGGCCTTCATCTAAGCTGGTTATGATGGGCCGTGAGACAACGAGCATAGGATTCTCTGCAAGAAGAACGATCCCCGAGATGCTACCCTCTGTCGAGGTGTGGCGTACAAGCGGGGCGTTTGGAGCAAGGTGCTCCACTAAACTCGGTGGAATGGGTAGTTCTTCTTCATTCTCCAGATCAAAGGCCTTGCCGAAAACGATCTGGCCTGAAGAGTCAATAAACAGCATGAGGTTGAGCTCTAAATCGGCGAATGTTCCGTCAATAAGATTCGACGCGATATACTCTTCATTGCGATCCTCGATGAAGGCGTAGGTGTC
>JAFGHB010000087.1 GCA_016930255.1 Methanomicrobia archaeon
ATAAGCGGTCTAGGCTATAATTATTCGGTTACTAAACACGAAGGTCAGGTTGAATTATATATTGATCGTGGAAAAGATATGGACGCTGAAAATAAACTGATATTCGATAAATTATTATCTCATAAGGATGAAATTGAACAAGTATTTGGAGAACCTCTTAACTGGGAACATCTCGAAGGGCGAAGAGCTTGTCGAATAAGTAAAAAAATTGCGATTGGAGGATATCGAGATGATAAGTGGCCGGCTATACACGAAGCTATGATTGATGCGATGATTAGATTGGAAAAAGCACTGAAACCTCATATTTCAAGATTAAAATTATAATTAGTGATTGAAATTGCCACTAACATCTCTATTGATACTTAAATTTGTCTTTTGAAAAATGAAAGTGGATGTGTTCTTTTTTCCGAAGATGATGAAATAGTTAGGGAAAAAAATGAAGAACCAATATTTTGGAGATGTTAGGGATTTATTCAAATATGACTTGATTCTGGCTATTATGAGGGGATTAAGCACATTACAGGGGTTCACCTTTATCCCCATGCTCACCGAAGATTCTAAAACCTCTAAGGGTAGAAAAGAAGGGAATAAGAGAGATTTCGATAAGGCTGAGAGGGATTCTAGACCGGGATCTCAAAATGAGGAACTAATGAATTTTCTAAAGGGATATAAAGAAAAAGAAGGTGATAAAAAGGACTTTACAAAGATAGGAGATTATTTCAATTCTGAAGGCATTGAAATGGTTATTCACACGATACATAGTGATTATTTTACCGATAAAAATCGTGATTTATATTTCAAAAATGTACCTCCGAGTTTTCTCCATAGATCTCTGGTCTTTATAGATCCAGACATCGGATTAGAGATTAAAAATTCTACAGAAAAACATCTTTTATATCGAGAAGCTAAGTATATTTACGAAAGTATGGATGATGATTCTATCCTTATGATTTACCAACATTTCCCAAGAGAAGAGCACGAAGAATACCTTAAAAGAAGATCAAAAGACTTGAAGGCAACATTAGATAATCAGCCGATATACCTGTCCGACAATGAGATCATATTCTTCCTCTTACCCAAGAATGATGAAATACTAGGCAAGCTTACTAGCACAATTAATAAGTACAAGCTTAATTATTCTGCTAAATTAGATACAAATATCTACAATTTGAGCAAATAACTGGGGTTGGAAAAGGACATCGAAGAGGAGAGAAATAGAAGAGCTGGAGAAATACAGTCAGTTAGGTAGAACTGAGTTGAGGATCTGTTGTTGAAGGTGCCTTTTCGTTGGTATGAACCCCTCAAAAGTCCTTGTTACTTCTTCCAGAAGCTTCTTCTGCGCTGTACTTAAATTTGGCGATGCCTGCAAACCCTTCAAAACGGCGATGGCCTCGATCGTCTTGTTGATCTGATCTGCAGGCGTTACCTGCTCAGCTGCTTTTTCCTCTCGCTTCAGCGGGACAGGTTTTGCACCACCCAGCAGCCTTCGTACTACCTGATAATCGTCTTCGTACCTGTTTTTACTCCGTGCAGGCTGATACAACGGCCAGAATACGAGTGGACGTGAGTTGTAATTTACTGTCATGCCTTCTCGATAATCCTCCGATTCTCGAATCGCTTCAATTTTTGCTTTAAATGTCGTTCCCGGATTAGCTACTCGTCTGAGTACTGAAATATCCGCGTTCTGCTCATATAAAAGTGAGGCGACATTTTCACAGCCCAGTTTCCCAAACGAGACCACAATTTCTGGCTGTACGATCTTTAAAAGCTCTCTGATGTGCCCGCGGCAGCAGGTCAAATAGCCATGAAAATGTTTCTGTGGCTCGATATTATTACCAAAGCAGAGCATCGAATTAATCATGAACACGCCGTTCATCTCTAGAAACCTGTCTACCTGTTGGTCGTCATAAGGGCCATTCAACAGATTTCTCCAAAAATTTCTCCAACTCGGACCCCAGGTGTTAATTCGTTTTTGGTAACTATCCAACGGAAAATTGTGCTCGCTTTCTCGCTGGCAAAAGCAGGGGAAATGCTTGTAATCGATCCCAATGATCATCAATTTCGTCTTCTCAGTTCTTCGAAAAAGCATACAGCGATCCAGCCAGGGCAGCATACCAATCGCGAATTTGCGAGATCCTAGCTGCGCTACGATTTCACCAAAATTGGAGGATCGCTTGAAGATGGTGCGTAAATCAGTATCTTCCCGTTGAATCGCCTTGCACTGTTCGATAATGAGATCTTCCGTGGACAACTTAGCGAGCGGAAGAGGGCGTACTAACGCGTTTACAGGATGGTCATCGCGGGAGGGATAGGTCAATGCGCAGTTATTGCAGCGAGTTATCCGCTCCAGAAGCGAGGAAAGAGCACCGTTTTGATCGAGTAACTTGTAGCCTTTGATGATCTGTGAAACCTGCTCGCGGGAATAGTTTTCCATAATTCAATCATGAGTCCTGCGTCATTTAAAAGAACTCGTCGATCTGTGCCGCAGTTGGGTAACTTCGCGTCGTTTAAATCAACGGTTGGATGAGCAAGGTACCGTAGTGAAAACAGTAGGTACTCTCACTTCCGCCGCCGCGTGGAGTATGCACCCTTTGGAATAACTTTGATATAATTGTTAATATAAGCACAGCATTTTTAAAAATAGCTATTTATATGGTGTAGGAGATAACGGAATAGAGATAACAGGCAAATATGTGGCGACTGGAGTTATCGAATGACCAATAATGCGACAACAATCGAAGTCACATGGAATGGGCCTTATAGTTGGTTAGGCTTTGAGCAGGAAAATAACTTAGCCCCCATTCCCAACACACCGGGGGTTTATCTCCAGACGTTTGAATACCAAAATGGTTATCTGATCTACGCTGCGGGGCTCACACGCAGACCAGCCCCCAAGCGCTTTAGAGAGCATACCGGTAAATACATGAACGGCGAATACACCGTTCTGGACATCGCGGCTGCACAACAGGGAATCAGAAAGGAGATATGGCATGGATGGGGCTATGCGCGCAATCATCGAGCAGAATTTGAAGAACGGAAGTCGACAATTCTATGTGCGGTCTACAAACAATTTGCTGGTTTTCGTATCTTTGTTGCAGATATAGGAACAGAGCCACGTATTCTTGAACGACTTGAGGCCTCAATAATGAAAAATCTATACCAACAGCCCCCACCAATCTGTGATATCCCCGATGAACGTGTGCAGCTAACACCCCGGTGGGATTCTGAAAATCCAATTATTGTCAAGAATAACTGTGCAGCGGTTCTTCATGGACTTCCTGCTGTTCTTGAGATATAGCGGTGTGGAAATCGTTGAACAAGGAGCTCCACGGGACGGGAAGTCGCGCACCTAAAATTCTAGTTTTGATAGTCAAGAGTGCTGCTATTTCGGATAAAATAAATGTGGTTGAATCAATAATCATAGCCAATTTTCTATTTTATCCCAATTATTTGCACTTCTAAAAATTAAATATTACTTATTCACTTAAAGAAAAATTTCCTTTTCCTAATCGCGTTAGTCAATCTACCTAAAAATCCTTTTTTAGATATTTTTGACTCAAATTCTTTAGTGGATGTTGATTTTTCTATATGTTTTATTATGCCGCTAGTTTCTGTTTTACCTTCTTCAAAATATTTTTCCAACGCTTTGAATGACTGGGCAAGAACTCTTTTACTCTTCGCTTCCCCCCTATTAAGCAATCTTTTTAACATAAAATCATATTCATACAGTATTCTGCTATTTTTTATTATAGCTGCCCTTAACATGATATGTTTATAATCAGGTTCTGTTTTCTTCCTAATAAATTTATTGACACACTTAAACTCTTCATGAGTTAAATTCATAGCGACAGTTGCATGGAAATAGAACTTCTTTTCCAAATCAAATGATTTAAGGCGGCAATAAGATTTAATTGCTTTGGACAATTCCCATCTGAATTCATCTAATTTTTCACTTGGATTTATATCAATATAAACAACTCGATTATCTTTAAAAGTATTAAACCCCACAACCTTATATTTCATAACTTCATATTTCTTACATAATCTGTTAAAATCAGAAACAAGTTTTCCTTCATTTTGTGTATGAAAAGGTCCTGCAAGCGTTACGTGTGGCACAGGTCTATAGGATAATTTTATGTCGCACTTTCTATCTACATCTCTAATTAGCTTCTTAGCTTTACCTCTTGCTTTTCCAAAAAACCTGAATTCTATCAGATAATGTGTCAATTTATCTCCTTAATAATATCTTCTCTTTTTCCCCTATTGCATCTTTCCCGCCAATAGCTACTCGAAATCCTTACTAGCGAAATTCATCCTCGCTGTTAAATTTCGTCTTTGGTGCACTAAGATAATTTTTATGTTTAGCAGTTTTAGGGCTAAATGCAGATTGGTTATTTTCTTATCTCCTCGATGATGTAGATAAGTGCTTCAACTCTGGGCGTCCAACTCTCGGGGGCAATACCAGGGAATTGCTGTTCAGTTTTGAATATGAATCCCGCTTCAACTAGCTTCTCTCGTAACACTGCCGCCTTTGCCTCGGTTTTGTGGTTATCGTGCAGCCATCCAAAATTGAGCGTAAGAAGCCCATCGGTTCGAACTGTGATGAGACTATGGTCGCTGATTTCCGGGAAGACTGGGCTAAATGAGCCATGTAACGTGCCGGTGCCCAGATTCATTTGAGCGCTGTTCTTGTCGCAGAATTCGTACAGATAGTAGAACGAATCGTAGATGTCGCTTTCGAGCTTTTCCTTAGCATCCTGTAGCATGTTTTCCATGGTCCACGGCCTTCTTTTGCCCGACGTGCGGACGCCCTGCTTCTTAGTGATGCTCCCAATAATCCTCGGCACCACAATACTAGTATCTTCCATTTCATAATGGTCAAGCTCGACAGCATAGACATCGAAGTTGCTGTTCTGATTCAAGAAGAGGATCAGGTCACGAAGGGCGTCATGAACCGAATCCATCAGAATTAGAAACCTGAATTGCGCGGCCACGAAGTTATCGTGCATCGCGTCAACTAAATCCGAGTATTGTTCCTCCGATAGCTCAAAGAACGACCTAATGTGCTCCCCGATGTTGATATTGAGTCTCTGCTGTGTGTCCGCTTCCAGCTCCGCCATGAACCGATCAAAGTCGCCCGAATGCGTCCAGAGAGCAGCACCATAATCCAGGACTTGCGCGACTACCTGTCTCTTGTCTGAGTTTCGGTATAATTTCGTTTCGATCAAGTACAGATTGCCACGTTGATCAACCCCTATTGCATCGATTGGACCAACTGAAGTGGGGAACTCACGCCTTAGCGTAAGCAACTTCGCCCCGTCATCTATATGGTCAACTGGTATCGCATTGGGGCTGTCCTGAATGAGGTTCTGAAGCGCTTCCTCGTTTGCAAAAGAGGAGCGTTCGAGCCTAAAAGGGGATTTTCCCTTCTTATGCACGACTATCGTCAATTTACACCCTCCATTTTGCCATTTTTTGAGTAACGAGCGTGTAAATAAAAGCTTTTCCCCTTTAAGACCACTATACCTACTTAACCATGGCAACCGTCCTGAAACAGCAGTACAGTTTGAACAGCGCGTTCCAGAAACGAGCTGGTGGTGGCCTTTTTTGCATAGCCATCGGTGTGCTCATCCTTATGGTAACTCCTCGTTTCGTTCTTGTCGGCGGCTTCTTGATCGTTGCAGGTGCGGTTCTGATAAGAGACGGCTACACCTACCACTGCGGCGCGATCGGCGAGAATCGTGTCGCTGCGGTGCTGGCTCGCTTACCGGACCGGACGACTGGTTCCATCCTTCATGACTTGGTAGCAGCCGGGCTTATTTCTTCTCAGATCGTTTCTTCGTCAGCCCCGGAACCGCGACCAGGGCCATGAACAGCATCAGCACCCCCAGACCAAGCGTCGTGAGCACGGGAACTGCTTCTACTGCCGGCCGCTCCTGCACCACGAAGCCCGGTGAGGCGCTATCAACAGCGTCAGTTCCCTCATTATAAACACCGTTCTGATCCGCATCAAAGACGATATCATAAGCGCCCACCGTCAACGGCTGCGGCCACACCAGTGCAAAGACGCTGCCGTTCGCATCTGACTGCACGGTATTCACGCCATCGCTGCTCACATCAGACGGAATCGGAACGCCGTCCGTCCAATTACTATCCGGGACCACCGAGATATTTATCCACTCTAAGGGCACAAAGCCAACGCCGATCGCGTACACAGCCTCATCCGTGAAGAAGAGATCACTCTTACGCCCGTTAGCGTCCGAAGAATCACCACGAGTTCCCTTGTGTATCACATACATGTGCTCCCTGGTGTAGACCAGAAGGTCACTGATACCATCACAATTCAAATCATACGTGTAATCCTCGACCTCATCCCCATCCTTATATAATTCCAGAAAATACTCTCCCGCTAGATAGAGATAGGCCGATGAGTTGAGCGTAACGAGATGCCTGCCTGTTTTGCCCTCCTTTATGATCAGTACATTTTTGTTGATTGTTTCGAACCAATCGCGCGTGTAAACGGCCACATCTGTTTTGTTATCACAACTGAAATCGCCCACCGGATAAACTCTATCTATACCAACACTATTACCCGAAATACGCTCTTCCCAGAGATGCGTGCCGTTCTTGCCCACCTTCGCAATGACAAAGTCCTCAGCTGGATATGGCCAAGCATCTAATCCCGATTCGACTACCACTAACACATCCGGCAGGCTGTCGCAGTTCAGATCGTCGGTCGGTTCGACCCGTACTTTCTGAAGGCCATACCCATTTTCCGCGGTGATATTTTCCTGCCAGAGGTGCGTGCCATTCTTACCTTCCTTCGCTATTACGGTTGCATTGTACCTATCATATTTTAGGACCACGATCACATCCGGTACGCCATTACCGTTCAGGTCGCCAACAGTCATGAGCTTCAAATCACTCCTCCAGTAGGTGGCCGTATGGTTCTCCTGCCAGAGATGCGTGCCGTTCTTACCCACCTTCGCAATTACCGTCCCGTTCCAACGTGGGTCGCCATCTTCATCTTCCTCATCTTGAGCGATCCAACCACTTATGCCCACAATGAGATCACGTAACCCGTCGCCATTCAAATCCGGCATCGGAATGATATACCACCCAACATACTCATCTGGGTCATAGCCGGTGAAGTTCTCCTGCCAGAGATGCGTGCCATTCTTACCTACCTTCACGATTATACTCACGTTTCTCGCGCTGGTATTAGTTCCAACGTCTATTTCAGACGTGAAGACCGCTATCTCGGGTTTGCCATCTCCGTCCACATCATCTACCGTACGAGCCCACATCTTAGCATATTCACCGGTGTTGTTCTCCTCCCACAGATGTGTGCCATTTATCCCCGACTTCACTATCACGGTATTATTTGTAATAGCCTTAGCCTCGTAATCGTCCCAGTACTCAGTTTCCATCTCGACTATAATATCCGGTTTGCCATCACCATCCACATCATCTACAGGAAATGCATTCAACCAAAAATGTTCCTCGGTGCTATTGATCGATTCATTCCAGAGATGCGTACCATTTGTTCCTGACTTCAATATCACAGAACCGTTCCAGAAATCATTCGTAAGGGACGCCACCCACACGGAGACGATAAGATCCGGTTTGCCGTCACCATCAACATCATCCACCGGTACAACCTGTACCTCTCCATAACCCGCGAGGTTTTCTTTCTCTTCCCAGAGATGTGTGCCGTTCTTCCCCACCTTCGCAATTATTGTCACGTTCGTTTCTGTTACACTATCCGCTCTCCGCTCCTCTATAACGACGATAACGTCCGCAACCCCGTCGCCATTCAGATCATCCACCGGGAACGCGTCAATGTCAACATCGTTACCGGTGACGTTTTCTTCCCAGAGAATCGTGCCATTTTTTCCCGCCTTCGCCATCACCGTCGCAATTTCGGGATCGGATCCCTCGTTCAGAAACACAAGAAGATCCGGATTGGCATCGCCATTCAAATCATCCACCACTTCTACTCGCTCAATCTCCGACTCGCTTTGATTCCACAGTTCCCGATATGCACCCTCGATCTGGATATCCGAACCAGCGGAGACCACCGCCATGATCGTTATAAGAAGCAGACAGACACACAATCCCGTTACCGGATAGTTACTCCTCATAACTGTTCCGTTGTATGAACAAAGTATTTAAAACTGCCGGTTTTTTCAGTATCTCCGAACGCCCCATCCCCTTGACATGAAAAAGGGATATTTCGAAGGATTTCTTTTAAATGGCTAACCTGAATAGCTGAAA